>CAZDYS010000523.1:0-3315 GCA_964509445.1 uncultured Planctomycetaceae bacterium | reverse complement strand
GGAGCGTCCTCGGAGGACGCCGGGGCGTCGGTCGGCGCCGCGTCGGGCTCGCCGGCCGGACGCGAGATCGTCTGGGCGCGGGTCGGGCGCGGCTCGTCGCCACTGTCCTCCCCATCGGCCTCGGGCGAACGCTCCGCAGCGCCGGTCATCGCCATGCGCTCGCGGTGCGCGGCACCGCCCTCCTCGACGGAGCCGACCAGGCTCTCGACGAGCAGGCGCACGGAGCGCAGCGCGTCGTCGTTGCCCGGGATCACGATGTCGACGCCTTCCGGGTCGCAGTCGGTGTCGAGGATGCCGATCACCGCCAGGCCCATCTTGCGCGCCTCGCGCACGGCGTTGTACTCGCGGCCGGGATCGATCACGACCATCGCGCCGGGGATGCCGGTCATCTCGCGGATGCCCGACAGGTTGCGCGAGATCTTGCGGTGCTCGCGGCGGAGCGAGGCGATCGCCTTCTTGGAGTACTGCTTGATCGTGCCGTCCTCCTCCATCGTCTCGAGCTGCTCGAGGCGACGCAGGCGCGAACGGATGACGCTGAAGTTCGTCAGCGTGCCGCCGATCCAGCGCTCGGTCACGGTCGGCATGCCGCTGCGCTCTCCGGCGTCGGCGATCACGCTCTTGATCTGGCGCTTGGTGCCGACCCACAGGATCTGCTGGCCGTCGGACACCAGGTGGTAGAGGAAGTTGCGCGCGCGGATGAGGCCCCTCATCGTCTCGCGCAGGTCGATCACGTGGATCATGTTTCGACGGCCGTGGATGTACGGGGCCATCCTCGGATTCCACCGCGACACGCGGCATCCGAAGTGCACTCCGGCGTCGATCAGTTGTTGAACGGTCAGGGATTCCATCGAGCTGGAAAGGGAGGGGCTCGAGCGAGACGCGAGGTCCCGACGAGCGATCGAAAAGAGGAGGAGGCGAAGGGCGCCGCCCGGGCTCCGTGCCGGGGCACGCAGTGCGGATCGACGGCTTCGCGCGAGGGCTCACGGCCCCCACGAAGGGGCCGCGCCGGGCGCTCCGGGTCCCGCACGGGCGGGCCCACAGCGCTCGAAAGCCGGAGAAGTCTACTGACGGGTCCCAGGCCGACCAAGCGGGGCGGGCGGGGAAAGATCATGATTTCTCCCTTCGGGCGCGGGACCGCGCCTCGCATGATCGCTGCAGAGACTCGCACGCAGCCCCCCAACGAGAGAAAGCAACTTGCTAGAATCGGCCCCCTCGGAGCGCACCGCGGCGCCCCTCGCGCAGGCCATCGCCGCGACCCAAGAGCCCCCCGCCTCGGCTCCCGGGCCCTCCTCCGGGACCCCGCCCCCCCCGAGCATGCAAGCGGCTCCGCGAATCCTGGTGTGCGACCACCGCGGCGAAGGCCTGACCCAGCGTCTGGAGGCCCTGCGCGAGGGTGGCTTCGAGCTGGAGACCTCGACCAGCCTCCGCCGCACGCTGCGCCTGATGGAGGGCGAGCCCTACGTGGCCGTGGTCCTCTCGGCCCTGTCGCGGACGGGCACCGTCGAGCTCAGCGCGCTGGAGCACGCGCGGACCGGGAAGGACCGGCCCGTGGTCCCGCTCCTGGTGCTGGCCGCGCCCCAGGACGAGGAGGCCGCGCTGCGAGCGGACCGGCAGCTGACCGCGGGCCTGTGGGACATCGTCCCCGCCAGCACCCTGGTCTCGGAGATCGGCCTGCGGCTCGAGCGGCTCCTCGAGCAGGCCCGCCGCGAGCGGGAGATGAACGTGCTGCGCCACCGCGCCTCCCACGACGACCGCACGGACCTCCTGCGTCCGGCGGCTTTCGACAAACGCCTGATCGAGCACTTCTCCGCCGCCCAGCGGCACGAGCACGAGATGGCGCTGGTGCTGATCGACCTCGATCGCTTCGGAGCCATCAACAAGGACCACGACCACACCGTCGGCGACTGGCTCATCACGCGCGTCGGCGAGGTCATCCGCAACGCGCTCCGCGTGGAGGACGTGGCCGGCCGCCTCGGTGGCGACGAGTTCGCGGTGATCCTGCCGTACACGAAGAAGCTCGACGCCGCTGGCGTCGTGCGCCGTCTGGGCGAGGCGATCCGCGAGCTGAGCGGCACTCCGCCGGGCGCGAAGGGACCGATCGACGTGTCCGGGAGCATCGGCTTCGAGACGTTCGACGGGAAGGACATCGACTCCCTGAAGACGCTGCGCAGTCACGCGGAGCGCGCGCTGCGCGTGGCGAAGACGCAGGGCGGCGACCGCGGCATCTACTACCGCAACCTCGACTCCTAGGGCGCGCCCGCGACGGCGCTCCGTGCAGCGCTCGCCCGCGCAGCTCCGGCTCGCAAAGGGGCCGAAACGGGCTCGCTGGCAGCGGGCGACAGACCCCCGCGGGAGCGTGGAAATCGGTCCTCCGCTGCCTTGTCGCGGGACTGCGAATCGTTGCGCACATTCCGGAAGATTCGGTCTAGAGTCGACGTCGAGGGAGAACGCTCCCGAAGCTCGCCATGACGATCGAACACGGTGTTCCCGAGGCCGCGACGTCCGACGCCTCCCGCCTCCCGCCGCCGGCGGGCCGCGGAGCTCCCGCGACGCCGCGGGGCGCGGTCGAGGCGGACTTCGCGCGCTACGTCGCGAGCAACGATCGGCAGGCACTCGGACGCACCATCACCTGCACGCTGCCGGAGCTGTCGCGCATCGCGCGCTACTACGTGCGCGACGCGGAGCTCGCCGAGGACCTGGCGCAGGCGACGATGCTCACGGGCATCGAGCGCGCGGCGCGCTTCGACCCGGACCGTCGCCTGGTGCCGTGGCTGACCGGCATCCTGCTCAACAAGATCGCCGCACACCGGCGCGACACGCGGCGCCGCCACCTGGTCGCGGAGCTCGACGAGACGACGACGGACTCGCCGCTGCGGAGGGCGCAGGCGCAGGAGGTCGAGCGGCTGGTGACCGAGGCGCTCGCGGAGCTCCCCGCGCGCTACCGCGTCGTGCTCGAGATGCACCTCCGCCAGGGCAAGCGCGGCGGGGAGATCGCCGCGGAGCTGCAGCGTCCTCCGGGCACCGTCCGCGCGCAGATCCACCGCGGGCTGCGGCGCCTGCGCGAGCTGCTCCCGCCCGGGCTGGCGCTCGGCTCCTGGTTCGGACTGCTCGGGCGTCGGCGGACGAGTCCTTCCAGCGGAGCGTACCCCGGGCTCCTCCCCCAGATCGAGGCCGGCCTCGCGACGGGAACCCGTCGCGCGTTCCGCCTCGGCCCCGCGGCGACCGCCGCCGGCCTGCTGGGCGCGGGGCTCCTGGCGCTGCAGGCCTTCGGCGGAGAGGCGGAGGCAGACGCCCAGCCCGCGGACGCTCGGGTCG
>CAZDYS010000522.1:0-3320 GCA_964509445.1 uncultured Planctomycetaceae bacterium | reverse complement strand
TCCGCCGCCTCGTGGTCCGTGAGCAGAGCGCCGGACGGGCCGGAGCCGTCCTCGCGCGACGTCGCGACGAGGCTCCCGGCGGCCACGGTGCGCGCGAGCGCGTCCGCCTCGAGCGGTTCCGTGCGGCTCTCTCGAGCGTCGAGGCGAACCAAGAGGGTCGTCGCCCGCCCGTCTTCCTCGAGGGTCCAGCGTCCGGGCCGGTCCCGCAGCAGGAGCTCGGTCCCCGGGACGCGCTCGCCGTCGGGCCCACGCACCTCCGTCGTCGCCGGCGCCAGCGGCACGCGGTCTCCCACGACGTGCTCGCGGGTCCGCGACGCGTCCGTCGCTCCGCGTCGCGCGAGCCCGAGCAAGAGCGGCGCGAACTTGGTCGAGCGCGCGAGATCCGAGTCCGCCGCCTGCCACCCGCTCGTGGCGATCCAGAGCGTGCCCGAACCGACGCGTCGCTCGAGCAGGAAGGGAGCTCCGTCCTCGAAGCGCGCCAGAACGGAGAGCTCCGCGGATTCCGCGTCCGACGACCAGGACAGGCGGCGGTGGCGCCAGAAGCGGATGTTCGTGAAGTCGGCGTAGCGCGGGTCCTCGAACGGGGCGAGGACCGGATGGGAGACGTCGACGTCGCGGAGCAGCGCGAAACCCGTGCCGGTCGCCTCCTCGACGCGGACCTCGGCGCCGAGCAGCGCGCGCAGTGCCTCCGCGTCCGCGGCGTCCGCCGGCCGGTCGAGCACGACCAGCGCAGAACCTCCGGCGCGTGCGAAGCCGAGCAGCTCCTCGGAGGAATGCTCCGTCGGCCGGGCGATCACGAGGTGCGCCTCCTCGAGAGTGGTGTCGCGCGCGTCGTCGAGCAGGGCGGCGGCGAAGAGCGCGAGGTCGCGCGCGGCGGACGGATCGGCTGCGGGCAGCACGACGCGCACGGACTCCTCTTCCGGCGCGAAGACCGCCAGCTCGTCGTCGAACGAAGCGACGTCCCCGGACAGCTGCAAGGTCGCCGCGCCGACCGGGCGGGGAAGGCGCAGGACGCGGGAGGTACCGGGGGCGCAGCTCGCGTCCACGGTCTCCCCGAGGCGTGCTCCCGCCGCGTCGAGGAGCGCGACCTCGAAGCGCTCGCGGGTCGCGTCCGGGCGGTTCGTCACCCGCACCAGGAGCGCCGCGTCGTCGCCCCGCTCGGAGCGCAGGAGTCGTGGATAGGCGTTCCCGGGGACCGTCGCGAGCCGGCGGACCTCGAGCTCCACTGCGCTCGGCCAGTCGACGCCACTGCCGAGCTCCTCGATCGCGGAGAGGTCGGCACCCTGCTGCAGGTCGGACAGGAGGACGATCCGCACGAGGTCGCTCGCGTCGGCACGCGCCCGCGCGAGTTCCTCCGCCACCTCCCGCAGAGCGCGTCCGAGGTCGGTCGCCATCCAGCCCGGTTCCAGCTTCGCGAGCGCGGCGCGGACCTCCTCGGCGGTCCCGCGCGCGACCAGCGTTCGCGGCGCACGATCGAAGGCGACCAGGGTCGCCTCGGCCGCCGCCGGGAGCTCCGCGAGCACGTCCTGCGCCTCGCTTCCGAGAGCGTCCCACAGACCCTCCCGCCGCATGCTCGCGCTCGTGTCGACCAGCAGCGCGACCTCAGACACGCGCGGGCTGGCCAGGTCGACGCGCGCGTCGCTCGGGAGGAACGGGCGCGCGAAGGCCAGGGCCAGGAGGCCCAGCGCCAGGACGCGCAGGGCGAGCAGGCGCTTGTGCTCGAGCTGGCTCTTGCGCACGAGGCGCGGCGGCGACTCGCGCAGGAACATCAGCGAGCTGAACGGGCGCGAGCCGCGCGGCGTGCGCCGCAGCCGGTGAAACACGATCGGGAGTGCGGCTGCGATCAGCCCGCCCAGGAACAGCGGCGCGAGCAGGCTCATCGGCGACCTCCGCGCGCCACCTGGCGGGCTCGTCGAGAGCGCGCCGCGAGCACGTCGTGGAGCAGCTCCACGAGCGGTCGGTCGGTCGTCCAGGTCGAGCCGTCGAGTCCGTGGTCGAGAGCCAGCTCCTCGAGCTCTCGCGCGTGCGCCTCGAACCTGGAGCGGTAGTTCGTCCGTGCCTCGCCGGGGTCGACGTACAGGCGCCGTCCGGACTCGAGGTCCTCGAACCGCGCGGAGTCCTCGAAGGGGAACGCGACCTCGTCCGGATCGAGGACGCGGAAGAGCAGCACGTCCTGACCGCGCGCCCGGAGCTGGCCGAAGGCCTCGTCCAGTCCCTCCGTCGGCGTCAGGAGATCGGAGAGGAGCACGACGAGTCCGCGCCTCCGCGTGACGGCCGCGACGCGCTGCAGGATCTCCGCCAGCCCCGTGTCGGCACCGGGCCGCGTCTGTTCGAGCGTCGCGAAGAGGCGCTGCAGGTGTCCTGGCCGCCAGCGCGCCGGGACGACGTCGACGAAGTCCGCGTCGAAGGTCACGAGCCCGACCGCGTCGCGCTGCTGGGAGAGCAGCCGGGCCAGAGCGGCCGCCAGGGTGATGGCGTGGTCCAGCTTGCTGGCCCGCCCCTCGCCTCCGAAGCCCATCGAACCGCTCGCGTCGACCAGGATCTGGCACGCGAGGTTCGTCTCGTCCTCGAAGCGCTTCACGTAGCGGCGGTCCGTGCGGCCGAGCAGCTTCCAGTCGAGATAGCGCAGGTCGTCGCCCGGGGAGTAGGCGCGGTACTCGCTGAACTCCGCGGAGAAGCCGTGGTAGGGCGAGCGGTGCAGGCCGCTGAGGAAGCCGTCGACGACGACGCGGGCACGCAGGTCGAGACGTCCGAGAGTCAGGACGCTCTCGTTCGCCAGCGCTCGAGCGCTGGGGCGTCTGTCCGCTCGAGAGGCCATCGTCAGGGCGTCGGGACGCTCTCCAGCAGGCGGTCGATCACCTGGTCCACGGTCACTCCCTCGGCCTCGGCTCGATAGCCGACCAGGATGCGGTGCCGCAGGGTCGGGTGGACGAGCGCCCGGACGTCCTCGACGGTCACGTGGCTCCGCCCCAAGAGGAGAGCCCGCGCCTTGCTCCCGAGGATCAGGTGCTGGCCGGCACGCGTGCCGGCTCCCCAGCTGACCCACTGGTCGACGAAGTCCAGCGGGGCGGGGGTGCCGTTCTCGCCGGACGAGCGGGCCCGCCCGGGACGGCTGGCCGCGGCCAGGCGGACCGCGTAGCGCACGAGGTCCTGCGCGACGGGCACCTTGCGGACGATCGCGTGGATGCGCTTCACGTCGGCGCCGTCGAAGAGCGGTTCGATCTCCTGCGGGGGCGAACCCGTCGTGCGCTCGACGACCTCGACCTCCTCGTCCTCCGGGGGGTAGTCGCGCACGACGTTGAAGCGGACGCGGTCGAGCC
>CAZDYS010000521.1:0-3321 GCA_964509445.1 uncultured Planctomycetaceae bacterium | reverse complement strand
GCGTCCACGAGACGCTGGAGCGGTTCCGCGCGCTCGCCGAGGACGGACGCCTGGACACGCGCGACCTCGACCGCACCGGAGGCTGAGCGCATGCGGGCGTGCCTCCTGACCGGTGTCCGCGAGCTGGAGCTCCGCGATCTGCCGCGACCGCAGCCCGGTCCGCGCGACGTCCTGCTCGAGGTGGCCGCGGTCGGCGTCTGCGGCACCGACTTCCACATCGTCTCGGGCGAGGCCAACTACAACCTCGACGCCGAGGGACGGCCCGTGTCGCTGGAGCGAGCTCCGCAGCTGTTGGGGCACGAGTTCTGCGGGACGGTCCGCGAGGTGGGGGATGCGGTCCGGGACCTGGCTCCCGGCGATCGCGTCGTGGTCGACCAGGGCATCAACTGCACCAGCGCCGCGCGCGAGACGCCCTGCGAGTACTGCGCGAGCGGCGACTCGCACCAGTGCGAGCACTACCTCGAGCACGGGATCACGGGCTTGCCCGGGGCGTTCGCGGAGTTCGTCGCCGTGCCCGCCGTGAACTGCGTGAAGCTCGCCGACTCCCTGGCCTTCGAGGAGGCGGCGCTGACGGAACCCCTGGCCTGCGTCCTGCACAGCTCGGAGCGCGCCGCGCGCGCGAACACGCGCTACGCCATCGGCGCCGACGATCCCGCGCGGCGCGTCCGGACCGCGGTCGTCCTCGGGGCCGGTCCCGCGGGCCTCCTCTTCGTGCAGCACCTCCTGCGCGTCGCGGGGTTCGACGGCACGGTCGTCGTGAGCGACCCGAACCCGCAGAAGCGCGCGCTCGCGGAGAGCTTCGGAGCCGTCGCCGTCGATCCAGACGCGGAGGACGTGGTCGCCTTCGTGCGCGAGGCGACCGGCGGCCGGCTGGCGGAGTATCTGGTCGAGGCGACCGGCTCGGGCACGGTCTGGGAGCTGTTGCCGCAGCTCGTGCGCAAGCAGGCGACCGTGCTGCAGTACGGCGTGGGGCACGGCGCGGCCCCGCTCGGGCACCTGAACCAGGTGCAGTGGAAGGAGCCGACCCTGATGCTCTCCGTGGGAGCCTCCGGCGGGTTCGACGCGGACGGACGGCCGACGATCTATCGGCGCGCGGCGCGTCTCTTCGAGGAGGGGCGCGTGGAGGCGGGGCCGCTCCTGACGCACCGCTACGAGGGGCTCGACGCGGTGCCCGCGGCGCTGCTCGGAGCCGGTGGCGAGGCCGGCTACGTCAAAGGCGTGGTGGTGCTCTGAGACGCGTCTCGCTCTTCGTCACCTGCCTGGTCGACCAGCTCTGGCCCGAGGTCGGAACGACGACGGTCGAGGTGCTCGAGCGGGCCGGCTGCGAGGTGCACTTCGACGAGCGCCAGACCTGCTGCGGACAGCCGGCCTTCAACAGCGGCTATCGCGCGGAGGCGCGCGAGGTCGCGCGGCACTTCCTGGACGTGTTCGAGGACGTCGAGGCGGTCGTGATGCCATCGGGCTCCTGCGCCTCCATGACGCGCCACATGGCGCTCCTGTTCGAGGACGAGGGCGACCGCGTGCGTGCGCGACGCGTCGCGGACAAGACCTTCGACCTCGCGTCGTTCCTCGTCCATCAGCTGCGCGTCGAGGATCTGGGCGCTCGTTTCGAGGGAACCGTGACCTGGCACGACGCCTGTCATGGCCTGCGCGAGCTCGGCCTGCGTGACGAGCCGCGCCGACTGCTCGGCAAAGTGGCCGGCCTGCGACTGCGCGAGGCCGAGCGCCGTGAGACCTGCTGCGGCTTCGGCGGCACGTTCTCCGTGAAGCACCCGGAGCTGTCGGTCGCGATGGTGGACCGGAAGCTCGAGGAGCTGGAGACGCTCGGCGTCGATGCCGTCGTCTCCGGCGACGCGAGCTGTTTGCTGCAGATCGGAGGCCGGCTCGAGCGAACCGGGAGCGCGGTCCGGGTCCTCCACCTGGCGGAGGTCCTGGCGGGCCGATGAGCGAGCACCTGCCGATGGAGGCCTTCCAGCGCAACGCGCGCGAGGCCCTGGAGGACCGCCGGCTCAACGGAGCCCTGCAGCGAGCCACCGATCGCTTCGGAGCGAAGCGTCGGGCTGCGCTGGAAGAGATGCCCGACTGGGAGGCGATGCGCGAGCGCGCTCGCGAGGTGAAGGCGGAGGTACTGGCCGAGCTGGACCGCTACCTCGACGAGTTCGCCCGGAACGCGGAAGCCGCCGGCGCCGTCGTCCACTGGGCCCGGGACGGGGAGGAGGTCTGTCGCATCGTCGGGCGGATCGCCGAGCGGGTGGACGCGCGCCGGCTGGTGAAGAGCAAGAGCATGACGACCGAGGAGATCGGTCTGAACCAGGCCATGGCGCAGGCGCTCGCGGGAGAGGAGCCGGTCGAGACGGACCTGGGCGAGTGGATCGTCCAGCTCGCCGGTGAGGTGCCGTCGCACATCATCGCGCCGGCCATCCACAAGACGAAGGAGCAGGTCTCCGACCTGTTCGTCGAGCGCCTCTTCCTCGAGGAGGGAACGGACGACATCCAGGCGCTGACCGCTGCGGCCCGACGCGTGCTGCGGGAGCACTTCGCCGCCGCCGACCTCGGGGTCAGCGGTGTGAACTTCGGGGTCGCGGAGACGGGCAGCTTCCTGGTGCTCGAGAACGAGGGCAACGCACGCATGTGCACGACCCTCCCGCGCGTGCACGTCGCGGTGATGGGGATCGAGAAGCTCCTCCCGCGCTTCGAGGACCTCGAACTGTTCCTGCGGCTCCTGCCGCGCTCGGGCACGGGACAGCACCTCACGAGCTACCAGACGATCGTGACCGGTCCGCGGCGTGACCCCGACGGCGAAGGTCCCGAAGAGGTGCACGTCGTGCTGCTGGACAACGGCCGCGCGGGGATGCTCGAGCGACGCGTCACGCGCCAGTCGCTCGCCTGCATCCGCTGCGGCGCGTGCCTGAACGTGTGCCCCGTCTACCAGCAGGTGGGCGGGCACGCCTACGGATCCGTCTACCCCGGCCCGATCGGCTCGGTGATCACCCCGCAGCTCGTCGGACTCGAGCGCGGGCGCGAGCTCCCGTTCGCCTCCAGCCTGTGCGGAGCCTGCGGCGACGTGTGCCCGGTCAAGATCGACCTCCCGGAGCTCCTCCTGTTCCTGCGCTCGGAGGTGCGGGAGGGGAGCTCGGCGGAGAACGCGCGGTCGCCGGCGAGCCGTGCCCCACGGCTCGAGCGTCTCGCGTTTCGTCTCTGGCGCTGGGCGATGAGCGGGCCACGTCGCTATCGCGTCGCCGCGTTCGGAGCGCGCTGGCTCGAGCGCGCCGGTCTACATCCTCGACGCTACCCGCGGCAAAGCCAAGGTCCGCACGCTGG
>CAZDYS010000520.1:0-3324 GCA_964509445.1 uncultured Planctomycetaceae bacterium | reverse complement strand
GGGGGCCGGACCCCGGGAGGGCGGCGCGCACCCCGTCCTGCGCGGGCGGTCTCCCGGCGATTCCCGGATCCCGTTGTCGGGCTTCTCGCCCGGATTGCGTTCCTGCCACCGTTAGGATCGTCCCACCTCACTCCACCTCCCCCCGCGCGACTCCCTCCTTCGTCATGGCTCTCTCCCTCCGGCGGCGACCGCTGCTCCTCGTCCTCGTCCTTCTCCTCGTCCCGCTCGCGCGCGCCTCCGCGGCGGACGACCTGGCCACGGCCCTCTCCCACCTGAAGCGGGCCGAGGCGAACCTGGAGCTGGTCGACGGCAGCATCGGGCACCTCACGAAGCCGCCCACGGGGTCCGCCGCGAGGCTGGCCAAGATGCGTCTGGAGCAGGCCTGGGGGGACCTGGAGCCCGCGGCCGCGCACCTGAAGAAGGCCTCGGGGGAGGGCGTGGCGGCCGCGGTGAAGCGCTACAACGACGACATCGCGCTGTACGAGAAGCTGCGCAAGATCCTCACGGGCGAGACGCCGAAGCCGGACCCCGCGCCGGAGCCGAAGCCCGCGGAGGACCCCGCGCCCGAGAAGAAGGGCGGTGACGATCCGAAGCCCGCCCCCGCGAAGCCCGAGACGGTCAAGCTCGGCTATCCCCACGCGGACAACTTCAAGAACGCGCTGTTCACGCTGCGCCGGGTCGAGGCGGACGCGGACGGCATCGTGACCCTCCTGGAGGAGCTGCGCCCGGTCGAGGACCAGCTCTCGATCGATCACCGCCGCGTGGCCCAGGCCGTCGGCCTGGTGACCGAGACGCGTCGGCAGGCGGGCTTCGCCGAGACGGCGCTCGCCAAGATCCCCGCGAACGGCGAAGGCGTCGCGGAGGCGAAGCAGCGGCTCGTGAACGCGAGCGCGAAGGTCACGGTGGGCGCCGACTACTTCGGCCCGCTTCACGACCGGCTGCAGAAGCTGATCCACCCGTCGAACTACCCGCAGTTCGAGGCGGACCTGAAGCGCCTGAAGGAGATGAGCACGGCCTACCAGAACCTCGACTACCTGTTCCGCGAGCAGCGCCTCCAGGTCGCCGAGACCTACGGGCAGAACCAGGAGGCGCGCGCCCAGTGCGTCGAGGTCATCCGGAAGTACGCGCGCCTGATCCAGCAGGCGACGGACCAGGGCAAGCGCCTGGAGCACGCCGGCAACGCGTTCCTGAGAGGTCACGAGGCGTTCCTGGCTCGCACGCAGACGGAGGCCGCCGCGCTGCCGGCCAGTATCCGGGAGGACCTGGCGGAGGCGAACCGCATGGCGGACGAGGCCGTCGCCGCCCAGAAGCCCATGTGGTTCACCGGCGGCATCCCGCAGCGCATGGGCTGGGCGCAGGACAAGTTCGGGCTGCTCTCCGTGCTGGACCCGGCGGGAGCCCAGGCGGTCGGCGCCGAGATGCAGGCGCTCGAGGCGAGCCTGCGCACCCGCGCGGACTCCTTGCGCGAGCTGATCATCCGGGAGAACCGTCCGCCCGAGGATCGCTTCGCGGGCGCCGATCGGGACGCGGCCATCGCCGTCGCGGTGGACGCCTGGAAGGTGCAGCAGCCCGAGTTCGAGCTCCTGTCCGTCCGCATTCCGGCCGAGGCCTGGACGCGGGAGACCAAGTGGACCTACTCGAACGGGACCTGGTACTTCGTCGACCGCTCGACGCTGCAGGTCCGTCTGATCGTGGCCGACGGCACCGACTCGAAGCTCGCGATCGACCGTCCGATCAACGTGCGCAAGGACCACCAGAAGGGCGACACCATGATCGGCGTCCCGATGCGCAGCTTCGACGAGGAGCTCCAGCCCAGCGAGTACTTCCTGCGCGCGAACGTGAAGTAGCCGGCGGCGGCGAGAGCGCTCAGGAGGGGGCCAGTCGCTCTCCGGCGCCCAGCGTGCGCTGCACCTCTTCGAACACGCGCGTGTCCTCGCGGCGACGTTCCTCGGAGCGTCGCCGCAGGCTCGCGTAGGGCATGCGCAGCCGCGGGTTCGATCCCAGGACGTCCTCGTGCCGCGCCAGGAACGCCCAGTAGAGCGGCGTGATCGGGCAGGTCTTCTTCGGGTGGAACGCGCAGGCGTCGCAGTAGTCGCTCATGCGCGCGATGTAGGCCGCCCCGCTGACGTAGGGCTTGGTCGTCATGAGCTCGCCCACGCCGAAGGTGCCCATCGCGAGGACGTTCGGCTCGACCACCCACTCGTAGGCGTCCGTGTAGGCGACCCAGAACCAGTCGGTCAGCTCGCGCGGGGAGACGTCGAGGAGCGTCGCCAGGTTCGCGAGCACCATGAGCCGCGTGATGTGGTGCGAGTAGCCCTCCTCCCACACCGACGTCACGACCTCGTCGAGACACTGCAGGCCCGAGCCCGCGTCCCAGAAGGCCGGCGGCAGCGGAGCCTGGGAGCCGAGCGCCGAGGGGCTGCCGTCCGCGGCACCGGGGACGTCGAAGCCCTCCGGGAGCGACCGGAAGCCGTCCGTCTCCTCGTGCACGTGACGCATGAACTCGCGCCAGCCGACGAGCTGCCTCACGAAGCCCTCGCGGCTCGCGAGGTCGAGCTCCAGGGCGAGCGCGTCGTCGAGCAGCCGACGGGGCGCGAGGCGGCCCAGGTTGACCAGGCTGGAGACGCGCGTGTGGAAGAGCGTGCGCGAGCGCGTGCTCATCGCGTCCTCGTAGGGACCGAAGGTCGGCAGGCAGGCGCGCTTGGCCCACTCCCACAGCGCGAGCGCGTGGGCCTCGGTCGCCGGGAGTTGCGAGGCGTCGAGCGTGCCCGGATGGTCCCCGTAGCGCTCCTCGATCAGCGCGACCACCTCGGTCGTGATCGCGTCCGGCGGGAAGGACGGCGGGACCGCGGCCGGGGGATCGCCCTTCCAGGGCTCGCGGTTCTCGGCGTCGAAGCTGAACTTCCCGCCGACCGGCTTGCCCTTCTCGTCCATGAGGATGCCGGTCTCGCGACGGACCGCGCGGTAGAACGCGTCCATGCGCCAGGGAGGCTTCGGCCCCTGGCTCGCGCGGAAGGTCTCGGCGGTGGTCAGCCAGCGCTCGTCCGCCAGGAGCTCGAGTCGTCCCTCGTCGACGAGCGGCTGCAGCTCGTGCCGCAGCTCGCGCTCGGCCGGGCGCACGCACCGGAGCGGCCCGCGCTCGTCGGCGATCGCGCGCAGCGTGTCCGCGTAGCTCTGCTCCGCCACGCGGTAGTCGACCGCGACGCCGCGATCCGCCTGCTCCAGCGCGAAGTGCCGCTGGTTCGTCAGCACCAGCGCGAGCTTCTGCTTGTGGTAGGGGCGGCGCGCGGCCTTGGCCGGGTTCTCGAGCAGCACGATGCCGAG
>CAZDYS010000519.1:0-3332 GCA_964509445.1 uncultured Planctomycetaceae bacterium | reverse complement strand
GTCGTCGCGAGCTCGCGATCCAGCGCGCTCAGACCCTTCCCACCAAGCTCTCGTTCCCCCTGGTCGTGTGCTTCCTGCCCGGGATCTTCGTGTTCACCTTCGGCCCCGCGATCGCGGAGTTCCTGCGCATCACCGACGACGTCCTGTCCGGAGCTCGCTGAACCTCTCCATCCATGTCTCTTCGAATCGCCTCGCTGCTCGCTGTCTCGGCCTTCCTCGGGAGCTCCTGCCTCAGCCCGCGCCCGCCCGAGGTGCGCCCGCCCGAACACGTGTTGGCCGGCCTGCTCGACGATCTCGAGACCGTGCGCGGAGGGAGCTTCGATCGCGAGGGGGCGCGTCCCACGGAGGCCGACGTCCAGCGTGAGCAGTTCCTGGTGTCGAAGGTCCGGCAGCTCGCGCTGCGGCATCCGCGCCACGTCGTCGTCCTGACCGCGAACGCGGCCCTGTCCTACGACGCCGGGGACCCGATCGACGCGCAGCGCTACGTCGACCAGGCGCTCTCCTACCAGCCGGACCACGTGCCGGCGATCCTCCTTCGCGTGCGCATCGCCGCGGAGGCGGGGAACCTCCCGTTCGCTCGCCGCGTGGTGACCGAGCAGCTCGCGCTCACGCCGGACGACGCGGACCTGCGCGAGGCGCTGAGCGGCGTGCTCTACCTCGAAGGCGATCACGACGGCGCCCTGCGTCAGCTCGAGTACGTCGACCGCCTGCGCGAGGGAGGCCTGGGCAAGTGGCGCACGGACTACCACCGCGGCCTCATCGCCGAGGCCCAGGGAGAGCTGGTCACCGCGCGCGAAGCGTTCCGGCGCAGCCACGAGGCGAACCCGTCGTTCGCTCCGGCGCTCAGCCGCTGGCGCTGGCTGCGCGAGGGCGGCGGCCTGGACGAGGCCGCGGAGAGCCCGGCCGAGACCCGGCCCTAGGCCAGGACGTCCTCACGGAAAGCGACGAGGCCGGTGCCCCCGCGGGGACACCGGCCTCGTTCGTTCGGAGCATCGTCCTCTTCGAGGCGATGGATGGGAGGGGGGGAGCGCTGCTCTAGCGCCGCTCGGTGATCTTGGTGTACTCGAACGCGAACTCGTCCAGCACTTCACGCAGGTGGTCGACGTCGAAGTCGTCCGAGTCGTCGACGAGGATCTCGATGGACTCCTCGAAGTACACGTCGAACGCGCCGGTCTTCTCGATCAAGGTCGCACGGACCTCACCAGCGGTGACCGCTCATGTGATGCCGGCGTCGACGAGGTAGACGGACTCCGGTGCGGGCGTCTCCGTGCGCGCGACCCGGTCGAGGGTCAGGCCGCGCTCCGCGAACGCTTCCGCGAGCGCCTCCTTGTCGACGCGGGAGCCCGCGTCCAGGCGGAACACAGCTCGCGTGCCGCTCATGTGCAGCTCGGCGAGACCGTCGACGGTTTCCATGGCCTCACGGGCCTTGGCCGCCGCGCTTCAGCCAGCGCCCGTGGCTTCCGCGACGAGGTACGCCTCGGAGCCGCCCTGGAGCGACGCGCAGGAGGCGGCGAGGGAGAGGGACAACGCAGCAATCCACTTGTTCATGCGAAACAGCCTAGGCGCGTGTCCGGGGGATGGGGAGGGGCTTTGCGCGACTCGTGCACACCCGCGGCCTGGCCAGGGCCGGTTCCGGACACGGTTCTCGCTACCAGCGGCGCCGGTCGACGGGCACCGGGTCGTTCGACCGCGCTCGCAGGACCTGGGGTCTCGGGCCCGAGCCGTTCCTCCCCCCGAGCAGGCGCACGACGAGGTAGCCCGCGACGAAACCGCCGATGTGCGCCCACCAGGCCACGCCGGCTCCGGTCGCGAACGCACCCTGGAAGAGCTGCAGGAAGAACCAGAGGCCGAGGAAGATCGGTGCGGGCATCGCCGTGGTCCAGAACAGGAACCCGAGCGGAACCAGCACGACCACGCGTGCGCGTGGATAGAGCAGGAAGTAGGCCCCCATCACCCCGGCGATCGCTCCGCTCGCTCCGATCGTGGGGATCGTCGAGTCCACGTCGACGAGGAACTGCGCGAGGCTCGCGGCGAGACCGGTTCCGAGATAGAAGAGCGCGTAGCCGCGGTGTCCCAGGTGGTCCTCGACGTTGTCGCCGAAGATCCACAGGGACCACATGTTGCCGAGGAAGTGCAGCCATCCGCCGTGCAGGAACATGCACGTGAAGAGGGTCAGGAAGGTCGGGAGGGGCGAGGCTTCCGCGGGGCGCACGACCTCGCGCAGCTGGTTTCCGCGAACCAGCACGAGCTCGGTGATCGGAACCTCCACCGAGGGATCGAGCAGTCGCGCGGGGATCAGGCCGAAGCGCTCGATCAGGGAGCTTCCTCCGGAGCCCTCCAGGAGCTGCAGCAGGAAGACTGCGCTCGTGATCGCGAGGATGGCGTAGTTGACGACCGGCCGCGAGCGCGTGGGGACCGAGTCGTAGAGGGGGATCATGCGGGCAGCCTAACCGCCGGCGCCCGGGTCCTCCCTCGTTCCCTCGAGGTCGCGGTAGAGACGCGCGAGCGCGAGCAGGACGCGTTGGAGCTCGCTCTCGTACGCCTCCGGGGCGAGCGTTCCCTTGCGCTGGCGCAGTCCGGCGAGCTCACGCTCCAGAGCGTCTCGACGCGCTCGCACGGCGTCCGGAATCGCGAGCTCCTCGGCGCTGGGCACGAGCACGAAGCGGTGCGCCAGCAAACCATCGGCCGCTCCCTCGTCGGCGGGCCGCTCGACCAGCTCGAGGCCGCGGTACCAGCCGGCCGGCGTGCCGCGTCCGTTGCCGTCGTCGTCCAGGAGAGCATGCTCGGAGGCCAGCCGCAGCTCCTCCTCGTAGAACGCGGCCGTGCGTCGCGAGGCGACCAGGAACGCCTCGAGCAACGACACCTGTCGATCGCCGTCCAGGTCCGCCTCCGGCTCCGCGATCGCCGTCGAGAGCGCGTCCCCGAAGCGCGCGAAGCTCGTCTCCCGCCCGCTGCGAGCCGCCGTCACCACCACGCGCCCCGGTTTCGACAGGCGCGTGAGGAACGGTCCCGAGGCGGCCGCGCAGATCAGCACCGCGGTCGGGCGTTCGACCGGGTCGAGCCAGAGCGCGAGCTCGCTGGCGCGCACGTCGGGACCGACCAGGTTCAAGGCCGCGTCGCTGCCGTCGGACGTCCCGTGCCCGAGGTAGACCAGGTAGAGGGGCGCGTCGGAGTTCTCGTCCCCGCGGCGCAGGCCTGCGCGCAGCGCCTCGCGGTCGGAAGGCGCGGAGGCCGGTCGTCCGGAGGCCGGCGTCGTGCCCGGACCGATGCGGATCAGCTCGGCCTCGGCGCGGTCGGCGGCCGCCTCCCAGCGCGAGGCCCAGCGCGCGAAG
>CAZDYS010000518.1:0-3334 GCA_964509445.1 uncultured Planctomycetaceae bacterium | reverse complement strand
GCCTACTCGGAGATGTCCCTGCGGCTCTCGACGGACGCGAGCATCGAGCGCGACGAGCTCCTGCGGCGGCTGACGAAGATGCAGTACAGCCGCAACAACATCGACTTCCGCCGCGGCACCTTCCGCGCCCGCGGCGACGTGGTCGAGGTCTTTCCCGCCTACGAGGAGGATCGCGTGATCCGCTTCGAGCTGTTCGGGGACGAGCTGGAGTCGATCCTCGAGGTCGACCCGCTGCGCGGCGAGGTGCTCGCGGAGCGCGACGAGGTGACGATCTACCCGTCCGGCCACTACGTGACGCCCCAGGACCGACTGAGCCGCGCGATCGAGGGCATCGAGCAGGAGCTCGAGGAGCGCCTGACGCAGCTGAAGAAGGACGGACGGCTGCTGGAGTACCAGCGCCTCGAGCAGCGCACGCGCTACGACCTGGAGCTCCTGCGCTCCACGGGCATGTGCAACGGCATCGAGAACTACTCGCGCTGGATGGACGGGCGCCGGGCGGGGCAAGCGCCGTTCACGCTGCTCAACTACTTCCCCGAGGACTTCGTGGTGTTCGTCGACGAGAGCCACGTCGCGGTCCCGCAGGTCGGCGCGATGTACAAGGGCGATCGCTCGCGCAAGTCGACGCTGGTGGACCACGGGTTCCGCCTGCCCAGCGCGCTCGACAACCGGCCCCTGCAGTTCCCGGAGTGGGAGCGCCTGGTGAAGCAGTCGGTCTACGTCTCGGCGACGCCCGGGGACTACGAGCTGGACCACTCCAAGGCGCGCCGCGCCGAGCAGATCGTGCGTCCCACGGGCCTCCTCGACCCGGCCATCGAGATCCGCCCGGCGCGCACGCAGGTCGACGACCTCCTGCACGAGGTCAAGAAGACGACCGCCGCGGGCTGGCGCACGCTGGTCACGACGCTGACGAAGCGCTCCGCCGAGGAGCTCACCACGTACCTCTCGGAGCTCGGCGTCCGGGTGCGCTACCTGCACTCGGAGATCGACGCGATCGAGCGCGCGCAGATCCTGCGCGACCTGCGCCTGGGCACCTTCGACGTGCTGGTCGGGATCAACCTCTTGCGGGAGGGGCTAGACCTGCCGGAGGTCGCGCTGGTGGCCGTGCTGGACGCGGACAAGGAGGGATTCCTGCGGTCCACCACGTCGCTGGTGCAGACCTGCGGCCGCGCGGCGCGCAACGCCGAGGGCCGCGTGATCTTCTACGCCGAGAAGGAGACGCGCTCCATCCAGGAGACGATCGGGGAGGTCGAGCGGAGGCGCGTGC
This sequence comes from uncultured Planctomycetaceae bacterium, assembly GCA_964509445.1. Taxonomy (GTDB): domain Bacteria; phylum Planctomycetota; class UBA1135; order UBA1135; genus CAZDYS01. The sequence continues at coordinate 2,070 of CAZDYS010000518.1, read as the reverse complement.
GGCAGGAGGAGTACAACGCCGAGCGCGGGATCGTTCCGCAGACGATCATCAAGCCCGTGCGCGACTCGATCGAGGCGCTCTACGACATGGACTACACCGGCCCGAAGCTGGACGTCGCCGAGGGCGACTCCGAGGCGGACGATCCGGCGGCGGAGTGGTCCACCGGCAAGCTGCGCGGCGAGATCGCGAAGATCAGCGACGACATGCTGCGCGCGGCGGAGGAGCTGCGGTTCGAGGAGGCCGCCCAGCTGCGCGACCGGCTGAAGCAGCTCCAGGGGCTGGAGCTCTCCCGTTGAGCGACTTCCCCTGGCCGGACACGGACCTGTCGGCGGTCTCGGAGCGGCCCGGCGTGTACCTGTTCAAGGACGCGCGCGGCGAGGTGCTCTACGTCGGCAAGGCCCGCGACCTCAAGAGCCGCCTGTCGACCTACCGCACGGGTGGAGACGGGCGCTTCGCGGTGCGCTTCCTGGAGCGCGACGCGCGCGCCGTCGAGACGATCATCACGCGCACCGAGTCCGAGGCGCTGCTGCTCGAGGACACGCTGATCAAGCGCTTCAAGCCGCCGCACAACATCCGGCTGAAGGACGACAAGTCGTTCCTGATGATCCGGATCGACGACGAGCCCTTCCCGCGCCTCAAGTTCGTGCGCGAGCACCACAAGAAGGAGGGCAAGAAGGCCGGGCGTTCGCGCTTCTTCGGACCGTTCGCCTCCGCGCGGTCCGTGCGTCGCACCATGAGCGACCTGCACCGCGTCGTGCCCCTGCGCGACTGCACGGACTCGGTGATGAACAACCGCTCGCGGCCGTGCCTGAAGCACCAGCTCGGACTGTGCGCCGCTCCCTGCGTCGGCTGGATCGACGAGGAGGCCTACGGCGAGCTCGTGGAGCGCGCGGCGCGCATCCTGGCGGGGGACGTGACGGAGCTGCAGCGCGACCTCGAGGAGCGCATGGCGACCGCCTCCGAGAAGCAGGAGTACGAACTGGCGGCGCAGTGGCGCGATCGACTCGCGGCCCTGCGGCGCACCGTGGAGGGACAGGGCGTCCAGGCCGGCGAGCACGTCGAGCGCGACGTGCTCGGACTGGCGCGCGCCGGCGAGGACGCGCTCGTGCATCGCCTCGCGTTCCGGGAGGGGCGCCTCGCGGAGAGCCGTAGCCACCTGTTCCGCTCCGAGCTGCCGGACGAGGAGCTGATGCACGTGGTCCTGACCGCTCTCTACGGTCAGGGGTGCCGCGCGGTTCCGAAGGAGGTCCACCTGCCCTGCACGCCGACGGACAGCGAGCTCCTCGAGGGCGTGCTGGGGAGCGGGACGAAGCTCGAGGTCCCGCGCGGCGGGGATCGGCGTCGGATGCTCGACATGGCCGGCGAGAACGCGCGCGCGGAGCTCCGGCGAAGGGTCGAGGCGCGCGGCGCGGACGAGGCGGCCGCGGCACGGCTGGCGGCCCTGGTCGACCTGACCGACCTGCCGGGCGGCGGAGCGCGGCTCGTGGTGGACTGCTTCGACGTCTCGAACTTCCAGGGCTCCCACGTCGTCGCGAGCCGCGTCCGCTTCCGCGCCGGGATCGCCGACCGGGCCGGCTACCGTCGCTTCCGCGTGCGCGACGTGGACGGGCAGGACGACTTCGCGTCGATGTACGAGGTGGTCTCGCGCTCCCTGCGACGCGGGCTCGACGAGGACGATCTGCCGGACCTGGTGGTGATCGACGGCGGATCCGCGCAGCTCGCGAAGGCGCTCGAGGCGCGCGAGGACACGGGCGCCTGGGGCGTGAAGATGGTCTCGCTCGCCAAGGCGCGCGCCGAGCGCAGGGTGCGCGGGCAGCGCAAGGAGGCCAGCGAGGAGCGCGTCTACCTCACGCCGGACACGGAGCCGATCGAGCTGCCGCGTCACTCGGACGTGAGGCTCCTCCTGGAGCGCATCCGGGACGAGGCACACCGCTTCGCGATCACCTACCACCGCAAGGAGCGCGGGCGCATCACCTCGAAGCTCGACGCCATCCCCGGCGTGGGGCCCGCGAAGCGCAAGGCGCTCCTGAAGCGCTTCGGCAGCGTGGTCGGCGTCGCCCGCGCGAGCCT
>CAZDYS010000517.1:0-3337 GCA_964509445.1 uncultured Planctomycetaceae bacterium | reverse complement strand
CGAGGGGCACACGAACTACATCCACTCGCTGTGCTTCCATCCGGACGGGACTCGCATCGTCACGGCCTCGGGCGACCGCACGGTGCGGATCTGGGACACGGTCCATGCCGACCTCCGGGAGGAAGCGGCCGCGCGCGCCGCGCTCCTACGGGCCGAGCTCCGGCCCCGGGTCGAGAGGGCCTTCGCGTCGGAGGAGCCTCTCACCGCCGTGGAGACCCTGCTGCGAGAAGCGGAAGGGGAGCAGCTCGCTGCGCTCCGGCGGCTGGTGATCGAGCACGCCTTCCGGGAGTAGGGCCGGGATTCTGTGCCGGAGCGAGGCCGATTCCTCGCCCGCTCCATCCCGCCTCGAACATCGGAGTCGGCGCGAGGCGCGCAGCGCGCCGAACCTAGCGACCCAGAACGACCGCACCGCTCCCCCGGACGTCGCTGAGCTCCAGCGTCGCGCCCTCGCGCCGCGCCGTGCCGCGCACGCCCTCCCAGCGGACGGTTCCCTCCCCGTCGAAGTCGGTGAGGTCGAGGATCAAGGTCCCTCTTCGCCAACGCCCCGTCAGGCGCACCTCGTCCTCGTCGGCGCGGATGGACTCGAGCTCGGGCCCGTCGAGGGAGATCGAGCGCAGGCCCGCGACGTCGATCCGCGTGCGGGCCGGCCTCGCCCTCCGTCCCGATGGGGTGCGGAGGAGGTGGACGGGGTTCGAGAACAGGTAGCCCGTTCCCTCGCGGTCGTGGACCTCGACGCGCCAGGTCTCGTTCGCGCGGGAAGGAGCGGTCTCGTGTTCGAAGGCGGAGTCGCCGGCCTCGAGCGGGACGTCGCGCACGACGACCCCGTCTCGGACGAAGCGAAGCGTCGAGGGCTCACGGACTCCCTCGAGGCGGACCGCGAGCACGACCGCGTCGCGGTCCGTGAAGAGCTCGTCCCCCATCGAGGCGCCGGAGGTGGTGCGAAGGTCGAGGCTGCCGTCGAAGCGTCCGATGTCCCCGAAGAGGACGCGTCCGCAGCGGAGCGCCTCGATCAGCTCCGGCTTGGCGGGAGCCTCGGCCCAGAGCCAGCTCACGAAGTCGTTGGGCGACTGGCGCCAGGTCGGTCCACCGTGGGAGTCGCTGACGCCCGTCCCGACGAGGCGCAGACCCTCCGCGGCGAGCTGGTCCCAGAGCCAGAGGTGGTCCTCGAGGGTGTGTCCGCCGCGGTCGCGATACCCCACCTCGAGGAGCTCGACGCCGAAGGCCTGGTTCTCGAGCAGCTCGGCGAGGATCGCTTCGCGGTCCGTGCGGGCAGACGCCCCTGCGTGCTCCATCCCGAACGGATGGTTGTAGGAGAGGATGCCTCCCAGGTCGCGCACCTGCCTCGCGAGCCGGTCGTTGAACGACTTCGCGAGGCGCATCCGCGTCGGGTTCTTGCCGTCCGCGTAGGCGGCCTCGTAGAAGGCCGGGTAGTCGAACGGCTGCGTGTCGACGGAGAACTCGTTCAGGTGGGACGAGAGGAACGAGATCTCGAGGCCCTGGAGCTGCACGAGGCCCGGGTACCGCGCGCCGATCTGGTCGAGCAGCTCTCGCTGCTTCGCGTACAGCTCGTCGGCGGGCACGGAGGTCGTGATCACCAGGTCGTCGAACGCGGCGATGCCGGTCGCCCCGCGCCGGGCCTCGATTCCGAGCTCGAGCTCGTGTAGCGAGTTGTCCCCGGCGAAGGTGGACGGAAAGCCCCGCTGCACGTCGGCGAAGAGGTCGAGCTCGAGTCGGTTCCAGTGGCCCGCCTCGCAGGACACCGGAACGTGCCACACCGAGCCCTCGCGCCAGGGATCGCCGGCGCGCTCGACCAGGTGGTAGCGCAGCTCGGCCTGCTCGATCGCCCCCGCCGCGCCGGGCGCGTGCTCGGACAGCGCGACGCGGACCCAGGGGCGCGCGTCGGGACCGATCCGCTCCGGGAACACCGCGAGCGACACACGCGGGCGAGCGGCCAGCGGCCGCCGGTGGACCTGGCGCTCGCAGTCCAGCCGCACCCCCTGCACGACGAAGTCCTCCGCGTCCGCGGTGACGCGCAGGCGCAGGCTGTTCTCCCCCTCGAAGGGAGCCGGTCGCGCCGAGACGAACGCGGCCTCCGCGCCCGGCACCTCGTCGAGCAGCTCGACGACCTTGTCGCGGTTCTCGCGGCGCCCCGTGGCCCAGTCCTCACCAGCCGACAGCGGGCGCCGCCAGTCTTCGAAGTCGAACCGACCGACGTGCTCGAACCCCGTGATCCGGAAGCCGTGGTCGCTCCACCACAGGACCTCGACGCCGCGCTCGGACGCCTCCCAGGAGTGGGAGTCGATGCTCCCGATGCCCTCGCTGAACGGGCCGTGCAGGTGGAGCTGGGCGGAGATCGGCCGCAGCGCACCGGCGGGCACGGTCCCGGGAGAGCCGAACGCGAGCCAGGCGAACGCGGCGAGGAAGCTCGCGCGCACGGCGAGACGCAGGGCTCGGGAGGTCTGGGGGCTCATGCGGGGACCCACTCTACGCGGCCGAGCGCCTTCTTGCCGGCAACGGTACTGCCGAGGACGAGCACGCGGCGAGGGTCGGGCCCGGGGGCCGAGAGTCGCATCGTCCTCGTCGCGGTTCTCGCGGCGAGCTCCCCGCCGCTCACGCCTCCCCTGCCGAGACGCGCGCCGCCAGCGCTCGCAGGCTCCGGAACAGCCAGACCGCGACCGAAGCGAACAGGCCGAGGAAGACGAGGCTGCCGAGGAGGTCGCGCGTGAGCGCACCGGAGGGCTCGTTGTGGAGGACCGAGCGACTCGGGTTCGCGGGATCGACCCTCACGGGGACGCTCTGGCCCACCTCGCGGAAGGTCCTGCCGTGCCGGAGCAGCGCGCTCTTCGAGGAGTAGAACGCGATGCGGTTCGACGTGTAGCGGACGCCCTCGACCTCGTAGGCATAGGTGACGTCGAGACTCCGAAACCACGCGTGGTGCAGGCCGTGCCCCGGGTGCGCGAAGGGAAGCACGCCTCGCGTCTCTCCGAGGTCGACGGAGGTCAGCTCCCCCTGCACCGTCGGCCAGTCCTCGGCCTTCCGCACGAAGTGGTAGGCGGTCGCGAGCTGGAACGCGATCCAGCCGCAGGCGAGGGTCAGGGTCAGCGTGAGCCAGAGGAACCGCTTGCCGTAGCGCAGCAACTCCTCGTCCGAGCAGCCCAACCACCGCCGCCCGCCGCCGAGGGATCCTCCGTCCATGGGCTGCACGAGAGCGCCCTCCCCCCTGCGGGTCCAGAGCTTCCTCGATTCCCGGCGGTGCGGCCCGAGCGCAACGGCTTTTTGCCATCGCCATCCCCCGGATGCGCCTCGCTCGTCAGAATCGAGGGACGCTGCTCGCCCC
>CAZDYS010000516.1:0-3349 GCA_964509445.1 uncultured Planctomycetaceae bacterium | reverse complement strand
CGAGATCATGAACGAGGACGGCACCATGGCGCGGATGCCCGAGCTCGAGGTCTTCGCCGCGAAGCACGACCTCAAGATCGCGACCATCGCCGACCTGATCGCCTACCGCCGGCAGCACGAGCGCCTGGTGGAGCCCGTGGTCATGGACATCCCGCTGCCGACCCGGCACGGCCAGTTCACCGCCCACGTGTTCCGCTCGCTCGTGGACGGGAACGAGCACGTGGCGCTCACCCGCGAGATGCCGGGGCCCGGGCTGGACGGTCCGCGAACGCCTGTCGAGGACGTGGTCTCCGTCCGGGTCCACTCCGAGTGCCTCACCGGGGACGTGTTCGGGTCCCAGCGCTGCGACTGCGAGCCGCAGCTGCACCTGGCGCTCGACCGGCTCGCCGAGGACCCCCACGCGGTGCTGCTCTACCTGCGCCAGGAGGGGCGCGGGATCGGGCTCGGCAACAAGCTCAAGGCCTACCTCCTCCAGGACGAGGGGCTCGACACCGTGGAGGCGAACAACGCGCTGGGCTTCCCGGCCGACCTGCGGGAGTACGGGCTGGGCGCGCAGATGCTCCACTACCTCGGGGTGCGCCGCATGCGGATCTACACGAACAACCCCAAGAAGATGCACGGGCTGGCGGGCTACGGGCTCGAGCTGGTGGAGCAGGTACCGCTCGTGGTGGAGCCCAACGAGAACAATATTCGGTACCTGAGCACCAAGAAGGACAAGCTTGGGCACCTCCTGGACGTCCAGGTGCCCCGTCACGGAGGATCCGCATCCCCCGTGGAAGCTCGGGAATAGGGGGGCGCTCCGGGCGTCCCTCGGCCGATGGGCCCCCTGTCGATGCAACCCGCCGCCGCCGAAGACACCACCCTGGTCGAGGAGACGCTGGAAGGAAACCAGCTCTCCTTCCAGCTCCTGATCGAGCGCTACCAGGACCGGATCTTCGGCCTCGTGCGCCACTACACGCGCAGCGCGGTCGAGGTCGAGGACATCGTCCAGGACACCTTCATCAAGGCCTACCGCAAGCTGGACTCGTTCCAGCACCAGAGCTCCTTCTCCACCTGGCTCTACCGGATCGCGGTCAACACCGCGCTGGATTTCCTCAAGCGCATGGGCCGGAACCCGGTCCGCGCGGTCGAGGACCCCGAGGTGACGGCCGGGGGGGCCGACGGGTCCGGCCTGAAGCGCTCCATCGCCGCTCCCGAGGCGGAGCTCGAGCGCGAGGAGATCACCCGGATCACCCACGAGGTCCTCGAGGAGCTCCCGGAGATCTTCCGCACCGTCCTGATCCTGCGCGAGTTCGAGGAGATGGCCTACCAGGACATCGCCGACCTGCTCGGGATCTCCATCGGGACGGTCGAGTCCCGCCTGTTCCGGGCCCGCGCGCGCTTCAAGGACGCGCTGATCCGACTGCATCCCGAGTACGCCGTGGGGCTGGAGTGACCGCCCCTCTCCGAAGACGACCGCGATGAACACGACCTGCGAAGACGTGACGACCCTGCTGGCGAGCTACCTCGACGGAGAGCTCTCCGAGGACCAGGCGTCCACCGTGCGCTCCCACCTGCTCGCCTGCTCCTCCTGCCGGGAGGCGATGCAGGAGGGCAAGGTCATCCGCCGCTGGATGCACGAGGCGCGGCAGCCCGCGGAGGTCCCCCAGGGCTTCGCCGCTCGGGTCGCGCGTCGCGCGTTCGCCGGGGACCCGGGTCTCCTGGAGCCCGTCCCGGCACCCCGTGAGAAGCCGATCCTCGGCTTCGTCCTCGGGCTCTCGGCCGCTGCGGCCGCTCTCCTGTTCGCGTTCTCGCTGTCCATCCAGCTCGAGAGCCTCCCGGAGGACGGAAGCCTGGACGCCACCGAGCGCTTCTGGGACGTCGACCCGGTCGAGGACGCGGAGGGTCCGACGGACACGCCGGACGCCGAGGAGGAGGACGCCGACGCCGAGGAGGCCCGGTGAGCTCGGAGCGCTTCTGGATCCTGGTCCTGGCGGTGACGTCCTTCCTGGCGGGGCTCGCCGCCGGGGTGCTCTTCTCGCTCGATCGGATCGGTCCCGACGCCGGCGGCCCGTTCGGCTCCTACCGGGAGCGCCTGGTGGTCGAGTACGGGCTCTCCGACTACGAAGCGGGGCGCCTGCAGCAGATCCTGGCCGCCTACGACGAGGAGATCGAACGCCTGAAAGCCCGTCAGCTGCAGGCCTTCGATGCCGATCTGATTCGCGCCGGAAGGGAGTGCAGCGAGCGCATCGCGACGTACATCATCCCCGAGGACCGCAAGGACGAGTTTCGGCTGGCCTGCGGAATCGTCGAGCCCGAGCCGTTCTCCCCGAACCCGCAAGTACACTGAGCCGCCCTCCGTCCGGGGCACCCCCAAGCCATGGTTCGATCCTGCGGTATCCACATCGACCAGCGTCGCTTCCACGTCGTCGTGCTCGACGGCGGTGCGAAGAAGCACAAGGTCGTGACCTTCGCCTCCGGCGACATCCCCTACGACGAGGATCCGGTCCAGGCCGTCTCCGACTCGCTGCGTGAGATCGTCAAGGAGCACAAGCTAAGTCCGGACGCCGTCTCGCTCGCGATCGACTCGGGCATGGCCTCCTTCCGGACGCTGACCGTCCCGTTCGACGACCGCGCGAAGATCGAGGACATCATCAAGTTCGAGGTCGAGAGCGACCTGCCGCAGTGGGACATCGACGACGTGATCGTCGACTTCCTCGTGCTCGACACGACGCCCGGCGTCGAGTCCCGCCTGCTGGTGACCGGCATCCCCAAGCCGCGGCTCGAGCGACAGCTCGCCGCCTGCGAGCGCGGGGGGCTCGAGGCGCAGGGGGCCGAGCTCGACGGCAGCGCGCTCTTCGAGGCCGCGCACGCCTCGGGACTCCTGGACGAGGAGTCCGCCCAGGTCCTGGTGCACGTCGGCGACTCCTCGACCACCGTGGTCGTCGCGGACGGCACGCGCCTGCACTCGATGCGGTCGATCCGCGCCGGAGCGATGCCGCGCTACCAGCCGGTCGCCGCCGCTCCCGACGACGAGGAGGAGGATGCGCCGGGCGCCGAGGTCGACGAGGAGCTCAACCGCGAGCGCCTGGAGAAGACCGCCGAGCGCATCCGTCGCGAGCTCGCGCGGACCATCGCCGGGGTCGCGATCGAGAACGAGGTCGAGGCGATCCACTTCTGCGGGCACACGCTGCCCGGGCTCGCCGCCGGCGGAGAAGCCGCGGGCGTGCCGCTCCGGCCGATGAACCCCGGGCCGGAAGAGGGGTCGCTGTCGGACGGGGAAGAGGACGAGCTCCTGGCGATCGCCTACGGGGCCGCGCTGCGCGCGCTCGGCGCCGGACAGCTGAAGCCCGACCTGCGCCGCGAGGAG
>CAZDYS010000515.1:0-3352 GCA_964509445.1 uncultured Planctomycetaceae bacterium | reverse complement strand
CGCGCGCGACGGACCGGACCCATCGCTGGCTCGCGCGCTGCGTGCAGGACTGGCGCGACGCCGGCGGAGAGGAGACGGGCCAGGCCCTGTTCGGCATCGTGCAGGGAGGCGCGTTCGAGGACCTGCGCGCCGCCTCGGTCGAGGCGGTGACCGCCCACGACCTGCCCGGCTACGCGATCGGCGGCGTCAGCGTCGGAGAGGATCGCGAGGCGATGCTCGCGGCGGTCGAGGCGGCCGCCCCGAGGCTTCCGGAGCACAAGGCGCGCTACCTGATGGGCGTCGGCATGCCGCTCGACTTCCTCGACGCGATCGAGCGCGGCGTCGACATGTTCGACTGCGTGACGCCGACGCGGCACGGCCGCACGCACCAGGCGTTCACCTCCGAGGGGCGCGTGAACGTGCGCAACAAGGTCTGGGAGGGAAGTACGGACCCGCTCGATCCGCGCTGCGACTGCGTCGCCTGCACGCGCTTCTCCATCGGCACGCTGCGCTACCTGTGCAAGAGCGGAGAGATGCTCGGGGGCATCCTGCTCTCGCTGCACAACCTGCGGTTCTTCCACCGCCTGATCGAGGACGTGCGCAACGCGATCGTCGACGGCACGCTGCCCTCGCTGCGGGCACGCTGCGAGCGCGCCCAGCGCGGCGTCAACGAGCGCTGATGCGACCGGCGAGGAGGCTCCGGTCCGGCGCTCAGCGCCGCTTGTAGTCCGGACAGCGCGTCGCGTTCGGCCGCTCCGGGCGCGAGCACACGTGCCCGTAGTCGTACTTGCAGGTGTCGCACAGGGGCCTCGTGCGCGGCGCGAGGCCCTTCAGGAGCGCGAGCAGACGACGAAGGAAGGACACGCAGGGATCCTAACCGGAGGCTCCCGCCGCGGAACGCCGCGAGCCGCGGGTTCGCGCGCGGAAACCGCGCGCCCTAGCGGCGGCGCAGGACCTCGAGGCGCGAGATCTCCAGCGCCGGCGTGGTCCGCTCGCCCTCGGAGAGGAACGGGGTGCCCTGGACGCCCACCTCGAAGCCGGCGAACAGCTCCAGGTCGTAGCGGCCGCTCGGGCAGTAGAGCTCCGCGACGGTCTCACCGCCGAAGCGCAGGAAGTACTGCGGTACGCCGTCCACGTCCTTGCGGCGGAACAGCACGCCCCGCGACGCGAACACGCCGCCGAGCGGGTCCTTGCGCCGGCTCTCGCTCCAGACCCGGCGCTGCTCCTCCATCGCCTTGGCGGCGCGGTCGGCGCGCACGGTCTGCAGCTCGGCCTCGAGCTTGGCGCCCTCCTCGAGCGCGTCGATGCGCAAGAGCGTCTGACGCGCCTGGATCGCGGTCGGTCCGGTCGGCGTCCGCTCGATCACGGCCTCGACCAGACCCCGCACGCGCGCGAAGTCCGGTGCCTCGCGCGACCGCTCCTTCTCGAGCTCGTCCTGGGCCTTCGCGAGCTCGCTCTTCGCGTCCCCCTCCGGCGCCTCGGTCGTCCCGGCGCCCTCGGTCTTCGTCGCGGCCGCCGCCTCGACGGGCTTCATCGGCTCGAGCACGCGGTCCGCCGCCTGCGCCAGCGCGGCGTTCCAGAGAGCGAGCCCGTCCTCGCGAACGTCGAGGGCCGCCACCGCGTCCTTGCGCAGCCAGGCGCGGACGCCGGGCGGCGACCAGACGCGTGCCCAGGTCTCGGCCAGGGGCGCCTCGGTGTCGAGCACCTCGATCAGGTGCACGCGGTCGCCCGCGTGGAGACGCTGCGGCAGCGGAAAGTTCACGACCTCGCTCGAGGGACCGGGCCGGATGTTCACCGCGTTGCGCGTGACCTCGAAGACCTGCTCCTCGTCGGTGTCCTTCAGGAACTTCCCGAACACCCAGACGGCGTAGCCGCCGGGGACCTCGACGGAGAGCCAACCGCTCTGGTTCTCCTCGTAGATCGCGACCAGGTCCCCGACGGAGGGCTCGGCCACGGCCTTGCCCTTGTCGTCCGCGAGGTTGAGGATCCGCGCACCTTCCTTCGCGATCCGCGCGAAGCTCTGCGGCGCTCCTTCCTGCGCGTGGACCGACAGCGCGGAGGCGCAGGCGAGGAGGGTCGTGAGGACGGTGCGAAGCATGCGAGAGCGCATCATGGATCGGTCTCCGGAAGGTTCGTCGTGGTGCGGTGCGAGGCGGGCGCCGGCTCGGGGAGCACGAGGCGTCCGGGGACGCGGGTCCCGTGGACGGCGGACGGCTGGCTCCCGAGGGCTCCCCCGTCCGGCGCGCGGGCTCGTCCCCGGCGGCCCCGTGGACCGGCGGATCGGAACGCGCCTCGCTGTCGCTATCGTAGGGAGCAACCCGAGCGCATCCAACGACGTTGAACGTGTCCACTCCCCTCTTTCCCTACGGACGCTGGCTGCACGAGGAGGGCTTCCGCTCGTCCTGGTGCCTGACCGCCTCCGGGGTCCCCGCTCCCGACCCGGCCCTGCTCGGCGATCCCCGCTCCCTGTTCGACCTCGGTCCGGCACCGGTGGACGCCCTCCCGGCGCTCGAGCGACGGCTGGCCGAGCTCTTCGGCGTCGAGCCGGACCGGGTGCTGGTCACCTCCGGGGCGATGGGCGCGATGCACACCGCCGCCGCGGGGCTGTTCCCGGGCGTCCGCGTGGCCACGGAGACGCCCGCCTTCGAGCCCCTGCGCGTGCTGCCCGGTCTGTTCACGGCCGACGTGCGGACCCTCGAGCGCCGGTTCGACGACCGCTACGCCTTCCCCCACGCGGCCCTCGACGAGGTGCTCCGGGACGGGGCCTGCACGCACCTGTGGGTCTGCCAGCCCCACAACCCCACGGGCGCGCAGCTCACGCCCGAGGAGCTCGTCTCCCTCGCGCAGCGGCTGGAGCCCGGCGGCGGCCTCCTGATCGCCAACGAGGTCTACATGGAGATGGCGCAGCCGGAGCAGCGCTACCACGCGTTCCATCTGGCGCCCAACACGATCTCGATCGGCAGCCTCACGAAGGCCTACGGGCTCGGGGCCCTGCGCATTGGCTGGATGGTGTTCGGCGAGGGAGCCAGGCCCCTGCGCGAGACCCTGGCCGACCAGAACAAGCGGACCGGCCTGGACCTGCCCACCCCGTGCCTGCGCGCGGCGCGCGCGGCCCTGGACCGCCTCCCGGACCTGCTCCAGCCGCACCGCCGCCTGGAAGCGACTTCCCGACCGATCTTCGACCGCTGGCTCGCGAGCTCTCCGGTGCTGGAGGGACACCTGGAACCGCTGACCCCCTTCGCGTTCCCGCGGGTGCCCGGCGTGTCGAACACGCGCGCTCTGGCCCGCCACCTGGCGCGTGAGGAGCGCGTCGACGTGGTCCCGGGCGAGTTCTTCGGGGCCCCGGGGCACCTGCGGCTCGGCTACGCGGTCC
>CAZDYS010000514.1:0-3353 GCA_964509445.1 uncultured Planctomycetaceae bacterium | reverse complement strand
CGACCCAACTTAGCGCGATCAGGGTGTAGGCCGACAGGTAATCGTTTGCGTAGCCGTCGCGCGATCTGAAGTGGCTCATGCCCCCGCTTGCGGACTGGAAATTCGAGCCTTGCAGCAGCAGGTTTTCGACCGTTTCACGCGATGCTCGGCGCACGCCTGCGTCGTCCCAGGCACCCGAGTACGCAAGAATGACCGCACGACTCAGAATCTGCTCCCAGCTTTGGTGCTTTGTCTCGCTCGTGTATTGAAACACCTGCGAGAGATCGCCTACGACGCTCTTGTCGACAACGACGTGGAATTCGGCAGAGTCCGGAAGCGCATTGACAGGAAACTCGACCGGCTGCGCGAAAGCGCTTCCCGATGCCAACGGAGCCGTCGAGGTCCAGCTCGCCGGCCAGGAGGGCTTCGTTGAGCTCCTCGATGTCGTGCAGCGCGAACGTGAGCTCGAGTCCCGGCGCCTCGACGATTCCCTCGAGGAGCGCGTGGAACGCGAAGGTGTCGTTCGGGCAGGTGGAGAGGCCGATGCGGACGCGCGTCGTCACCCGTCGTCCTCCGGCGTTCCCCAGGCGTGCTGTGCGAGGAGGTCGAGCGTCCGTCGGCGCGCGGCCGCGAGCGCGCCCGGGATGCGCCACTGTCGTGGGTCGCGGTCGCCCACGCGGTTCGAGATGCCGCGCACGATGGCGAGCGGGACCCGGGCGAGTCGGCAGGCCACGGCCACGGCGAAGCCCTCCATGTCCTCGGCGACGGCCTCGGGGTAGCGCGTCCGGCGGTCGGTCGCCTCGGCCTCGTTCGCCGAGGCGGCGCAGGTCGTGAGCAAGAGGCCGTCCGAGGGGACGGCGACCTGGGCCAGCTCGAGCACCTCCTCGATCGGGGGTCCGTCCGCGTCCCCGGGCCACTGCGGGAAGCCCAGCGCCGCGGGACCCTGGAACCGGGCCCCCTGGCCCGCGCCGATGCCGTCGATGCCCACGCGGTCGAAGACCAGGGCCTCGCCCACCGGGACGCGCTCCGTGTCGTAGGCGCCGGCGATCCCCACCAAGAGCACGCGGTCGGGGCGCAGGGCGTGGAGGAGCTGCATCGTGCGGGCTCCCGAGGCCGCGACGCCGAACCCGCAGATCGACTCCGTGGCCCCGGTCTGGCCTCCCTGGTCGAGGAAGCGGCGGTGCTCGAGCTCCGTGGGGAACAGGAGCAGGGTGGTGGGAGAGGTGGACGCCTGTGCGCTCATGGGGGCAAGGTAGCCGATCGCGGGGGCCGGTTCTCGGGGGACTCCCTTCCCAGTCCTTACAAGGGAGCGGGGCCGATCTGCTAGCTTGGCGCGGTTCGCCTCGTGCGGACCCCCTTCCCCTCGTAACCGTCCTTCCCCACCGACTCCAGGAGTGTGTCCATGGGACTCCGTCACGCCCTCGCACTGGCCCCCCTCGCCCTCGCCGGCTCTCTCAGCGCCCAGAACAACGAGGTGGTCGAGAAGATCATCGCGCTGGAGCGCGAGAACCCGAAGGTGATGGAGCACCTCGCCTACCTGACCGAGAACATCGGTCCGCGCCTGACCGGCTCGCCGGGACAGCTGCGCGCCGCCGAGTGGGCGCGGCAGACGTTCGAGGAGATGGGTCTCGAGGCCTGGGTCGAGGAGTGGGGCACCTTCCCCGTCGGCTACCTGCGGGGCCCCGCGAGCGGGAAGATGATCGAGCCGGTCGTGTTCGACCTGGCCTTCACGACGAACGCCTGGACCGCCGGCACGCCGGGGCCGGTTCGCGGGGACGCGATGCTCATGCCCCTGAGCGCGGAGGACGTGCGCGAGTTCGCCGACGACTTCGCGGGCAAGTGGATCGTCGACTGGCCGGCCGACATCGACGGTGCGCCGAACCGCCGCGAGATGCGCTCGATCGTCCAGGCCCTGGACGAGATCGACATCGCCGGCCGCGTGACGAACGCGAACACCGGGGAGTTCCTCTACGCCTTCGGCAACTACCGAATCGAGTGGGACGACCTGCCGAAGACCTGCACGATCAACCTGATCCAGGACCAGTACGAGGACCTCACCGAGAAGCTCCTCGCGGAGAAAGAGGTCGTGCTCGAGTTCGACGTCGACAACCGCTTCCTGCCGGGGCCGTTCCCCTGCACGAACGTGATCGCCGAGCTGAAGGGCACGGAGTGGCCCGACGAGTACGTCGTGGTCGGCGGCCACATCGACAGCTGGGATCCGGCGCGCGGTGCCCAGGACAACGGCACCGGCTGTGCGACGACGATCGAGGCCGCGCGGCTCTTGACCGAGGTCGGCGCGCGTCCGAAGCGCTCGATCCGCTTCATGCTCTGGAGCGGTGAGGAGCAGGGCCTGATGGGCTCGCGCGCCTACACCGAGATGCACCCGGAGGAGATGGAACGCATCAGCGCGGTCTACGTCCACGACGCCGGGACGAACTACCTTTCCAGCATCTCCGGACCGGCGGCGCTCATCCCGCAGCTCCAGACGGCGCTCGAGCCGGTCCTGACGCTCGATCCGTCGATGCCGTTCTCGATCAACGAGATCAGCGGCCTCTCGCGGCAGGGCAGCTCGGACCACTCGTCCTTCATCCAGGCGGGCGTCCCGGGCTTCGCCTGGGGGCAGACCGGCCGCACGAGCTACCGCTTCAGCTGGCACACCCAGTTCGACACGATCGACTACGTGGTGCCGGAGTACCAGCAGCAGTCGTCGATGATCGCGGCGATCGCGGCCTACAACACGGCGAACCTGCCGGAGATGCTCGATCGCACCAACCTCGTCGACGAGAACGCGGGCAACCGACGCGGGCCGCGCAACGGCCGCCGCATGGGCGTGTTCCTGGACGGCACGGAGATCACCGGCCTCGCCGACGGCGGACGCGCGGAGCAGGCGGGCTGGGAAGTGGGGGACGTGATCGTCGCGATCGACGGCGTCGCCGTGGCCTCCCAGCGCGACATCGTCAGCGAGCTGCAGAAGGGTGGCCCGAAGAAGACGATCAAGCTGAAGCGCGGGGAAGAGGAGGTCGAGTCGGTGCTCGACTACTCGGACAACTGAGCTTCGACCGCGCGGCTCGCCGCGCGACGTGGAACGTGCCGAGAGGGCAGCGGCCGCTGGGTCGCTGCCCTCTTGCGTTCGACCCGAGCCCGCCCGAGGATCCCGCCATGGACTGGCCGCGCCTCGAACCCACGGACGCCGACCTCGCGCGCGCGCTGCGCGAGGGCTTCGGTCACGCGGGCTTCCAGCCCTACCAGGAGGACGCCGTGCGCGCGGTGCTCGCGGGGCGCGACACCCTCGCGACCATGCCGACCGGGGCCGGCAAGTCGCTGATCTACCAGCTGCCGGCCACGATGCTCGACGGGCTGACCCTCGTCGTGAG
>CAZDYS010000513.1:0-3366 GCA_964509445.1 uncultured Planctomycetaceae bacterium | reverse complement strand
GATCCGACAGCTCGCCGTACTCGACCGTGATCCCGTCGAGCTCGTCGGAGCGCCCGTCCGCGTAGCGCTCCTTGAGCGAGGCGATCAGCGCGTCCTTGTCCTCGACGTGGAAGTTCACCTCGCCCGTGGCGTGGTAGCGACGCAGGCCCGAGACCATCTGGCTCAGGGTCTTGCCGTCCGCCTCGGGCGACGTGAGGTACGCCAGCGCCGTGACGAACGCGAGCTCCCCGGAGTCGGACACGAAGTTCTCCCCGAAGTAGAAGTGCCCGGAGAGCTCTCCGCCGAACTGGATGCCCTGCTCGCGCATGGTGGCCTTCATGAACGAGTGCCCCACGCGCTCGCGCACGGGCGTGCCGCCGTGGCGCGCGATCTCCTCCTTCACCACCCAGGAGGAGCGCAGGTCGTAGATGATGCCCGTGCCCGGGAAGCGCTCGAGGAAGCGCGGCGCGAGGAGCGCGGTCATCAGGTCCGCACCGACGGTCGTGCCGGTCTCGTCCACGAAGCAGCAGCGATCGGCGTCTCCGTCCATCGCGCAGCCGATCTCCGCGCCGGTCTTCTTCACGAGCTCCTGGACGTCGCGCAGGTTCTCTTCCTTGAGAGGGTTCGCCTCGTGGTTCGGGAACGAACCGTCGAGCTCGAAGTAGAGCCGCTCCGTGCGCACCATCGGCAGGTGCTCGAGGATCTTCGGGAGCGTGTGCGCCCCCATGCCGTTGGCCGCGTCGAGCGAGACGTGCACCTCCCGGGGAAGGTCGACGAAGCCGGCGACGTGCTTCGCGTAGGCGTCGAGCATGTCGACCGACTCCTCGCTCCCGCGCGTGGCGCCGGGCCCCGGGTAGGGTTCCTCGCACATGCGCTCGAGCTCCGCGATGCCGGTGTCGCGCGAGACCGGGCGCGCTCCCTCGCGGCACAGCTTCATGCCGTTGTACTCGCCGGGGTTGTGGCTGGCGGTGACGCACAGGCCTCCATCGCAGTCGAGCGACCCGATCGAGAAGTAGGTCATGGGCGTCGAGGCGAGCCCGAGCCGGATCACGTCGCAGCCCGCGTCGCGCATCCCCTCGGAGACGGCGTCGGCCAGCTCCGGGGAGTGCGTGCGCATGTCCTGACCGACGACCAGCTTGCGCGCGCCGAGGAGCTTCACGAAGTGGTAGCCGATCTTGCGGGCGAGCTCCGCGTCGAGCTGGGAGGGGACGAGTCCCCGGATGTCGTAGGCCTTGAAGATTCCCATTCTGCTTTCGAGGGGGGGGTGACGAGCGAGGGTGCGGGGGCACCGGCGAGCGCAGAGGATAGCGTCTGGACGCCGGCGACGGACCGCGCGGACGGGGGACCCCGTCCCCTTCCGGCCCGCGGCGACCGCGAGCTCCGAAGGAACTTCGCAACCGCGCGCCGCCGGGCGAATACTGGGGAGCGTGACTCCCACGAAGCGCGCCCGCCCCCGCCGGGGCCTCCGGATCCTCGCCCTGCTCCTGCCGGTCGCGCTGCTCGCTCCGCCGAGGGACCTCGACGTCGCGGTCCCGCCGGGATCCCCCACCCGCTGGGCGCGCGCGTTCCCCGTCGTCCGGCCCCCGGCCCCGCCCCTGTTGGCGCGCTCCGGAAGGCGCTCCGACTCCGACGAGGAGCGGTCCGTCTCCGCTCCCGTGCGCGAACCGCTCCCGCTCGGCCTGCGCGACTCCTTCGGCCTGATCCGCATCCTCACCTGGGACCTGGGCGCGCACCTGAGCTGGCTCGGTTCGAAGAGCCGCGGCGGGACGGGCCCCGGGAGCGGGCGCCTCACGCGTCGCCCCCCGGCTCCGCGCTACGGCGAGGCGCTCTACTGGATCACGATGGCGCCCCTCTTGCGCCGGATGCTGCACCCGGGCCAGACGCCCGAGGCGCACACGATCGCCCACCTGGTCGAGCTGGGGGACGTCGTGCTGCCGGCGCTGGCCGAGGCGGAGAAGGACCCCAGCCTGCGGTCCCTCGTGCGCGCGGTGCGCGAGCGCCTGGTGTCCGAGGACGCCCGACCCGACCTCGACGCTCTCGGCGCCGAGACGGAACGGGAGCGCATGCTCGCCCGCTTCCTCACGGACGAGCTCCTGCGCATCGAGCCCTACGATCCGACGCAGCCCTTCGGCGCACGCTTCGGGGTCCTGGCGGAGGAGGTGACGCCCCTGCTTGTCGCGCTCGCGCGCGATCCGGCGGCGACGACCGTGCGGCGCAACGCCGTCGCGGCCCTGGCGCGACTGGGGAGCGAGGACGCCGAGCGTGCGCTGGCCGGGCTGGCGCTCGAGGCTCCCGATGCGGTCTGTCGCCTGCGCGCGCTGGCCGCGGTCGGACGGGTGCGCGTGCAGCCTCCGCTGGACTGGAAGCCGCTCGTGGACGCCCTGGCCCGCGAGAGCGAGGCTCCGGAGCGCGTCGCGATCCTCGACGCGCTCGCGCGCAGCGGCGCGTCCTACGCCGTGCCCGCGGTCCTGGCGGAGGGCAAGAACGCGCTGCGGCGCAAGGACGCGGACGTCCTGTTCTCCGCGCTCCACACCCTCGCGCGGCTGCCGGCCCACGTCGAGAACGAGGAGGTGACCAAGTTCCTCGACCGCGTCCTCGACCGTGCGCGCTCCACGCCGCTCCTCTACCGGCCCACCGGACCGAGCCCGACGGTCCAGGCGGACCGACCGGACGGTCCGCGCACGCGCGGCCGCCTGCTGGAGCAGCTCGCGGTCCTGGCCCTCGTGCGGCGCGACGTGCGGCGCACGCGCGAACTCGAGAAGACCTTCGGCCTCGGCCCGAAGCCCGCCGCTCCGGAGGTCGACACGTCCGTCCTCCTGGCGGGCGTCGAGCCATTCGCGCAGCCGCTCTTCCTCGACACGCTCGGCCGGCTGGCGGCCGGCGGGGACGAGGCCGCCGCCGGCGTGCTCCTGGACGTCGCTCGCCGGGGCGACTGGACCGAGCTGCAGAGCCTCGCGCTGCCGCTGGTTCCCCAGCCGCAGCGTCAGCGTGCGGCCCGCGCGCTCCTGACCGGAGACGATCCGCCGGCGCAGCCGCGCGGCGGTCGCTTCGGAGAGACCGAGGCCGCGCGTCTGGCGGGCTTCGAGATGCTCGCACGCGACCTCGACCCGGACCTGGCCCTGTTCGCGCGGCGACTGCTGAAAGAAGGAGCGGAGCTGTCGCCCGAGGACGCGCGCCCCGGCCAGCGCATGCTGGTCGTGCGCGCGATCCAGGTGCTCGAGGGCCTGGACTCCCTGAGCGTGGAGGACCTCTTGCCCCTGCTCGGCCAGGTGACCGACCGCGAGGACGCGTTCGGCGAGCTGCCGGAGCGGGTGCGGCGGGAGGTCCGCCGCCTGGTCGACCTCGCGGCGCTCGGCAAGAACCAGGGGGCCGTCGAGGAGGCGATCG
>CAZDYS010000512.1:0-3369 GCA_964509445.1 uncultured Planctomycetaceae bacterium | reverse complement strand
CCCCGAGGCTCCGGCGGAACCGCCGCGGGCCGCGAGCCCGCCGGCCGAGCCTCCGAAGCCGCGCACGAAGGACGCCTTCACGGAGGGCGTCGCAGATCTGTTCGGTGGAGTCGTGGAGGACGTCGGATGAGCGGTCTCGGAGACATGGGCAACCTGCTGAAGCAGGCCCAGGAAATGCAGCGTCAGGTCGATCGCGTGAAGAACGAGCTGAAGGCGAGCTCCGTCGAGGGGATGGCCGGCGGCGGCGTCGTGCGGATCGAGATCAGCTGCGATCGCCAGGAGGTGCGTGCGGTGCACGTCGCGCCCGAGGTGGCCGGCGGGGAGGCCTCCATGATCGAGGACCTGGTCCTCGGTGCGCTCCAGGACGCGCTGCGGCGCGCCTCCGAGGCGGAGCGCGAGGCGATCGGTCGGGTCACCGGCGGCATGCAGCTTCCGGGACTGTTCTGACGCGAGGATGGCGTACCCCAAGCCCCTCGAGCGCCTGATCGCCGCGTTCGAGCGATTCCCCGGCGTCGGCCGCCGCACGGCCGAGCGGCTCGCGTTCCACGTGCTGCGCGACGCGGAGGCGCCCGAGCTCGCCGCGGCGATCGTGGAGGCGCGCGAGGGCACGCGCCGCTGCCGCACCTGCTGCAACGTCTCCGAGGACGATCCCTGCGGGATCTGCGGCGACGAGGCGCGGGACCGGCGGAGCGTGCTCGTCGTCGAGGAGCCGCGGGACGTCGAGGCGGTCGAGCGCACCGGCGCCTGGACCGGCGTGTACCACGTCTTGATGGGTTCCCTGAATCCCGCCGACGGTTCCCACGAGCGGCACCTGGCGGTCGGCGAGCTCGTGCGCCGCGTCCAGACCGGAGACGTCGCGGAGGTCCTGCTCGCGACGGATCCCGACGCCGAGGGGGAGGCCACGGCCCTCTACGTGCTGGAGAGCCTGGACCGGGCCGGCGCCAGCGTGCGGATCAGCCGGCTCGCGCGCGGGCTCCCGGCCGGCAGTGCGCTGGAGTACCTGCACCGCGGCGTGATCGAGGACGCGCTCGAGGGTCGCGTGGCGCTGCGTCACGGCCCGGACGAGACCTGATCGGTCCCAGGGGCCCGCTGGGGCCCTCCCGCGCTCCTCTCGCGAGGGGAGCACGTCGCGGGACGTGCCCGCGAGTCCGGGGCAAGGCCGCGAGAGGTCTCAACCGCATCCCGGATCGGACCGATAGCTCGGCGCGATGGCGGGTCCCGGAATGAACCAGCACTTGCGGCAGCGCATGTCGCAGGAGATGCAGCTCCTGCCGAAGATGCTGCAGTCGCTGGAGGTGCTGCAGCTCGCCCAGGGAGAGCTCGACACGTTCCTGGAGCGCGCGGCGCTGGAGAACGAGGCGCTGCAGTTCTCCGAGGCCGCTCCGACGCAGGCCGGCCCGCGCGGAACGCGCGAGGACGCGGATCGCCACGGCGCCTGGCTCGAGAGCCAGGCGGAGCCCGAGGAGGGGCTCGTGGAGGTCCTGGAGCGCGAGGTCGCGCTGCTGGAGCTGCCGGAGTCGGAGCTGGCCTGGGTGCGCCTGGTCGTCTCCTGTCTCGACCCGCGCGGCTACCTCTCCGTTCCCGACGAACGCCTCCTGGCCCTCGCCGTGGAGCAGGGGCTGCCGGAGGACCCGGGAGCCCTCGGGCGTGCGATCGCCGTGGTCCAGAGCCTCGAGCCGCGCGGGATCGGCGGGCGAGACGTGGTCGAGGCGCTGCTCCTGCAGCTCGACCCGGGGGACGAGGACTACGGCCTCCTGTGCCGCCTGCTCGAGGAGTTCCTCGAGGACGTCGCGAAGAACAAGCTGCCGGCCGTGGCCAAGGCGCTCGGCCTCGAGGTGGAGCGTCTGAAGGTCCTGCTCGCGCGCCTGCGGGAGCTCGATCCGGTGCCCGGGGCCGCCCTCGGCGTGCGCTCCTCGCCGGTCCTGCGTCCGGACGTGGTCGTCGAGGAGGTGGAGCCGGACGCCGAGGAGTCCTCCGGCGAACGCGCCGCGCGCCGCGACTACCGCGTGCGCGTGGAGCACGCGCGCTTCGACGCCGTGACGCTCGACGACGAGGTCCAGCGGCTCGCGAAGGACCCCGCCCAGCCCGCCGGCATCCGGCGCTACCTGCGCGACAAGGTCGACCGCGCACGGTGGCTGCTCGACTCGATCGAACAGCGCAAGCGAACCCTCCTGTCGGTCGCCGTCTGGGTGTTCGACCGCCAGCGCGGGTTCCTCGAGCGCGGTCCGGCCGCCCTGCGCCCGCTCACGATGACCGACGCGGCCGCGGACCTCGGCGTCCACCTGTCGACGGTGAGCCGCGCGGTCGCCGGCAAGCACGTGTCCACGCCCTTCGGAGTCCATCCGCTGCGCGCGTTCTTCCAGAGCGCCGCCGGGGACAACGAGGGAGTCTCGAAGAGCCGCGTGCACGAGGCGCTCCGGAGCGCGGTCGACGGCGAGGACCCCGAGAAGCCGCTCTCGGACGACGAGCTCTGTCGACATCTCGAGCGCGAGGGGTTCCAGGTCGCGCGTCGCACCATCGCGAAGTACCGGCGCGAGCTCGGGATCCAGAGCTCCTACCGCCGCCGACGCTACTGAAGCGCGCACGGTGGGGGCGAGAGCCTGCTAGGCTCCGCGCATGCGGAACGTCTGCATCCGCGTGGCCTACGACGGTTCGCGCTTCTTCGGCTGGCAGCGCCAGGAGGGCTTCGAGAGCGTGCAGGAGGCGCTCGAGGACGCGCTCCAGTCGCTGACCGGCGACCGCGTCACGGTGCACGGGTCCGGACGCACGGACACCGGCGTGCACGCGCTGCGGCAGGTCGCGAACTTCCACGTCGACACGCACCTCGACGACGAGCGGCTGCTCTTCGCGCTCAACGCACACCTGGTGGAGGGCGTCGTCGTCGACGCTCTCGCGACCTGCGCCGACTCGTTCCACGCGCAGAAGAGCGCTTGCGGCAAGCGCTATCTGTACCTCGTCGCGAACACGCGCTTCCGGCCCGCTCTCGGCCAGGACTTCTGCCACTGGATCCCCGGGCGCCTCGACCTCGAGGCGATGCGCGCGGGAGCGCGGCACCTGGTGGGGGAGCACGACTTCACCTCCTTCGCGAGCGCCGGATCCCCCCGGCGCTCCAACGTGCGCCGGGTCGGGCCTCTGCGCGTCTGGCGCCGCGGCGAGCGGATCGCGCTGCTCGTGCAGGGCTCGGGGTTCCTCTACAACATGGTGCGCACGATCGCCGGGACGCTCTGCGAGGTCGGCAAGGGCCGCTGGGCTCCGGAGCGCGTTCGCGAGGTGCTGGAGGCGCGCGATCGGTCCCTGGCAGGGCCCACGGCGCCCGCCGCCGGGCTGACGCTCCTGCGGGTGCTCTACCCGCCGGACACCTGTCCGAGG
>CAZDYS010000511.1:0-3369 GCA_964509445.1 uncultured Planctomycetaceae bacterium | reverse complement strand
GGAGGATCCCGTGCCGGCTCGTGAGGCGCCGCGGCCGTCGCCGCTCCGACGCGCGCCACCGCGCGACCTGCGGCCCCTCGGAGCACCCGTGGAGCGCGAGGATCCAGGAGTCGCGGGCCCCTTCGTCTGAGGACCTCTCCCCGATGCACACGACAAACGACACGACGAACGTCTCGATCGGCCCCGCGCGCGGGGACGAACGCCTGGAGGTCCACCTCGTGACCAGCGAGCGCCGACCCCACGAGGTCTTCCTCGGTCGTCGATCCCCGGCGCCTGCCGAGGCGTGCGTGGGCGGCGCGCTGGAGCTCCAGGGCAAGGTCCTCTCGCTCCGGCCCGGCGGAGGTCTCGCCGTGCGGCCGTTCCACACCAGGGTCGTGCTCGCGCCCGAAGAGGAGGGGGTCGTGGTGCTCGCGCTCGGGAGCCAAAGAGCCCGGCAGGAAGCCGAGCGCGTCCTGCGAGGAGGAGAGACCGTCCTCTCCCGCGACGCGGTGCCGCACCTCGCGCGCTGGGTCGCCGCGGCCCTGGAGTCCGCCGAGGCGGAGCGAGCGCGGGCCGGTGGGGGCGAAGCGGGGGAGCTCGCGGCGCGTGCGGACGGTGCGGCGTTCCCGACCCTGCTCGCCTCGTTCTTCACGACCGCCCAGGAGTTCCGGCGCGCGCTCTTCCAGGCGCGCCAGGTCGAGAGCCAGCGCGAGCTCGATCAGGTCGTGGAGCTCGAGGGGAACCTGTGGATCGAGCTCGGACGCGTGACGAACCGAGCCGCGGTGCGGCTCAACGGACTGCTCCAGCGGGAGCGCGACCTCGCGGCGCACCTGGAGGAGCTCGCGCGGCTCGGCAGCGGCGTGGAGATCGGGACGAGCGGCGGTTGGCTGTTCTTCGAGGAGCGCCTCGAGGCGGCGAAGTCCTGGGCGCGCAGTCGCGGGCGACGGGACGTGCTCGAGGAGCTGCACGCCATCCTGCGCGACGGTGCACAGGGCGTCGGCGACGTGCTGCTGGACCACGCACAGGTCCTCGACACGCTGATCGCCGACACCTTCGCCCAGTACGGCGTGCAGCATCCGGAGCCCGCCTACGGGGACGGCGTGCTGCAGCCCCGTCGGCGGGCGCGGCCGCCACGCGAGGCGCGCTCCTCGAGCTCCGTCTACTGAAGGACCGGCGCCCTCAGTCGAGGCTCGTCATGCCCTCGCGGACGGCGTACTTGGTGAGCTCGGCGATGCTGCGCAGCCCGAGCTTCTGGCTGATGTTGCGGCGGTGGGTCTCGATCGTCTTGGTCGAGAGCTCCAGGCGCGCGGCGATCTCCTTGGAGGTGAGGCCCTCCGCCAGGAGCTGGAGGACCTCGCGCTCGCGCGCGCCGAGCAGCTCGTAGGTCCCGTTGCGCTTCTTCGGCGTGCGGCCGAGCACGGGCTCGAGGACCACGCCGGTGATCTGGGGCGAGAGGTAGTGCTCGCCGCCCTGGACCGCGTCGACCGCGCGCAGGAGCTCGGCCGCCGCCGCTTCCTTGAGCACGTAGGCGGAGGCGCCCGCCGCGATCATGTTCAGCACGTAGCGCTTGTCCGAGTGCGTGGACAGCGCGATCACGCGGCAGTCCGGTTGCTCCTTGAGGATGCGCTTGGTCGCCTCGATCCCGTTCATGTCGGGCATGCCGAGGTCCATCACGACGACGTCCGGCTGATGCGCCGCCGCCGCCTCGATCGCTCCGCGTCCGTCGCTCGCCTCTCCCACGACTTCGAGTCCTTCGTGGTTCGCCAGGAGGGCCCGCAGGCCGTCGCGCATCATTTGGTGGTCGTCGACGAGGAGGATTCGCATGAGGATTCGGGGGTCTTGAGAGGGACGAGGATGCGGATCCGCGAACCCCTGGAGAGGTCGCGGTCGAGCTCCATCGCTCCACCGAGGTGGTTGAGTCGTTCGCCGATGGCGGAGAGGCCGATGCCGCGCGAGCCGACGGAATCGGGGTCCAGGGCCTGGCCGTCCCCCTCCAGGAGGACCTCGAGCCGGGCCGTGGAGGTTCGCAGTCGGACCTGAGCCGACGAGGAGTGGCCGTGCTCCGCGATCCACACCAGGAGCTCGCGCAGCGCGCGGAACAACAGGAGCTTCGCGCCGTCCTCGAGGCCGGTGCAGTCGACCTCGCCTAGGAGCTCGGTCCGCAGGCCGAACTTGGCCTCGACGTCCTCGGTCAGCCACTCGAGCGCCGGGAGGAGGCCGAGGTCGTGCAGGACCGGAGGGCTCAGGCTGTAGCTCATCGAGCGTGCCGCCTGCCCGGCTTCCTGCACGATGCGCTCGATCTCGGCGGCTTGCTGCGCGAAGGAACCGGTCAGCTCCTCCTTCAGGCGCCCGAGCTTCAGGAGCGCGACGGTCACCAGCTGGTTGATCCCGTCGTGGAGCTCGCGGGCGAGCCGCCTGCGTTCGTTCTCCTCGGCCAGGAGCAGCTCGCCCGTGAGCGACGCGAGCTGCGACTGACGGCGCGCCTCGAGGAGCTCCTGGGCCTCGACGAGCGAACGCTCCGCTTCCTTGCGTTTCGTGTCGTCCCAGGCCACGCCCGCGATGCGCAGGACCGCGCCCCGCTCGTCGCGGACCGGATAGGCGCGCTCGTGGAGCCAGCGCACGCTTCCGTCGGGATGGACGATGCGGAAGTCCTCCTCGTACTCGCCCTGCGGACCGCGCGAGCGAAAGGACTCGAGCACGCGCTGGCGGTCCTCCGGATGAATCGCGCTCGCCCAGGCGTCGGGATCCTCGGAGAAGAGGGCCTCGCGCGGGACGCCCCAGAGGCGCTCCCACTTCGGGCTCGCGTAGAGCACGGTGCGCGTCTCCCAGTCCGTCAGCCAGAAGACCGCGCCGATCGTCTCCGCGAGCTCGCGCAGGGTCGCCTCCACGTTCGCGGGCTCATCGGGAGCAGCAGCGCGATCGTCGGCGGAGAGTTGCGAGTCCATGGTGTCGGTCGATCCGACGCGGTTCCCGGCGGGAAGGGCTTCCCACGCGTTCCCCGGAGTCCGGGACCCGGTTCCGCGGCGACCGTTCCCCATTGTGACGGTCCGCTTCCGTGCTCTGCAGCACTTCCTCGGGGAATGCTGCGCGAGCCCCTTTCGTGGCGTTCGAGTGCCGCTTCGCTCAGCGCGCGACCGGAGCCGCGGCGCCGACCGGTGCGAGGGACTCGTCGGCCGACCAGACGACGCGGTACAGCGTGTCCCGCTCCACGGGGATGCGGCCGGCGTCGCGGATCCACTGCACGAGCTCGCTGCGCTTGACCGCCTCCGGCGTCGTCGCACCGGCGTCGTGGTAGATGTTCTCCTCGACCACCGTGCCGTCCACGTCGTCCGCTCCCCAGGAGAGGGCGAGCTGCGCGACCGGGATCGTGAGCATGATCCAGTACGCCTT
>CAZDYS010000510.1:0-3375 GCA_964509445.1 uncultured Planctomycetaceae bacterium | reverse complement strand
CTGGGAGCCGGCTCGAGCTCGAAGCCCGCCCGGGCGCTCGAGAGCGACGACGGCATCCGCAAGGACCAGACGATGCACGCGCTGCAGAAGCTCAAGCCGTACTTCGAGAAGCCCGACGGCGTGGTCACGGTCGGCAACGCCTGCGGGATCACCGACGGCGCCACGGCGCTGGTCGTCACGACGGAGTCGCGCGCGAAGGAGCTCGGCCTCCGGCCGCTGGCCGCCCTGCGCGGACGCGCCTGGGCCGGGCTCGACCCGAGCCGCATGGGCCTCGGCCCGGTGCACGCGAGCGCGGCCGCGCTGGACGAGGCCGAGTGCTCTCTCGCGGACATGCAGACGGTGGAGCTGAACGAGGCCTTCGCGGTCCAGGTGCTCGCCTGCGCCCGCGCCTTCGAGGACGAGGCCTGGTGCCAGCGCACGCTCGGACGCGGCGCCCTCGGCGCGCTCGATCCGGAGCGGCTGAACCCCAACGGCGGCGCGATCGCGGTCGGGCACCCGGTCGGTGCGACCGGAGCGCGGCTGCTCCTGACGCTCGCGCACGAGCTGGAGGCGCGCGACCAGGAGCTCGGCCTCGCGACGCTCTGCATCGGAGGAGGACAGGGGGGAGCGATGGTGCTCGAGAGGGTTTCCGCATGATCGATCTCGAAGGCATCCCGCTGCCCGAGGGCGCCCCGGAGCCCGGCACCTGCGTCCGCATCGAACGGCCCGAGCCCGGGTTCGCGCGCATCGTGCTCGACCCGCCGCATCGCGACGGCTACGCGGTGTTCGACGCTCCGCTCCTGCGCGACCTCGACCTCGCGGTCACGGAGATCGAGGGGGACCGGTCGATTCGCGGCCTGGTCTTCACCGGTCGCGACCCGCTGTCCTTCGCCGCCGGCGC
Source organism: uncultured Planctomycetaceae bacterium (assembly GCA_964509445.1). Lineage (GTDB taxonomy): Bacteria > Planctomycetota > UBA1135 > UBA1135 > CAZDYS01. Next base: position 2,495 of record CAZDYS010000510.1, on the reverse strand, counting down.
GGACATCGACACGATCGCCGCGATCCAGGACCCGAAGCTCGCGGAGCGGTTCGTGCGCGAGGGACAGGCCCTGTTCCAGCGCATCTACCGGCTCGGTCGGATGGCGGAGGGAACCGTGCGAACGGTGGCCGCCGTCGGCGGGCCGGTCGCCGGAGGGGCCTGCGAGCTGGCGCTGGCCTGCGACCGCATCGTGCTCGCGGACCACCCGCGCTCGCGCATCGGGCTCCCGGAGGTCCTGCTCGGGATCTACCCGGCCTGGGGCGGCTCGCAGCGCCTGCCGCGACGGATCGGCGTGCCGGCCGCTCTGAGCTCGATCCTGGCGGGCACGCTGCACCGCCCGCGCAAGGCGCTCAAGCTCGGCCTGGTGGATCGCCTGGCGAAGCCCGAGGTGATCGAGCGCGTCGCGACGGACGTGGCCATGAGCCGCGAGCGCTGCGCCTACCGCGGCCGCACCTTCTCGTCGAAGGTGCTGGTCGACTGGAACCCGCTGGCCACTTTCACGATCGGGCGCATGGCGCGCCGCACGGTGCTCCAGAAGACCGGGGGACACATGCCGGCGCCGCTGGCCGTGCTCCCGCTGGTCGTCGACGCGCCGAGCACCTCGCTCGAGGACGGACTGGACCGGGAGGCGCGCGGCGTCCTGCCGCTGACCTCCTCTCCGGTGGCGGCGAACCTGATCGGCCTGCACCAGGCCTCCGAGGACGCGAAGGCCCTCGGCCGCGAGGACGCTCGAGACTTCCAGCGCGCGGCGGTCGTCGGCGCGGGGATCATGGGCGGAGGCATCGCGGGCCTGATGGCCGAGCGCGGGCTCTCCGTGCGTCTGCGGGACCTCGACCGCAAGCAGCTGGACGCGGCGCTCGCCGACCAGCAGGCCGTGATCGGGAAGAAGCGCAAGCTCCGCCGCATGGAGGCGCACGAGGCCGACGCGGCGATCGACCGGCTGGAGGTCACGGTCGACCCGGTCGGCTTCGGCGGCTGCGACCTCGCGATCGAGGCGGTGGCGGAGCGCCTCAACGTGAAGCAGGCGGTGCTCGGTGAGATGGCGCAGCTCCTGCCGGACGACGCGGTGCTCGCCACGAACACCTCGTCGCTCTCCGTCGACGCGATCGCCGCGGGCCTACCGGGTCCGGAGCGCGTCGTCGGCATGCACTTCTTCAACCCCGTCCGGCGCATGCCGCTGGTCGAGATCGTGCGCGGCTCCGAGACGTCGGACGAGACCGTGGCGCGCATCGCGAAGCTCTGCGTACGCCTGCGCAAGACCCCCATCGTGACCGCCGACGTGCCGGGCTTCCTCGTGAACCGGCTGCTCGGGCCCTACATGGACGAGGCGCTGCGCCTCGTGGCCAGGGGCACGGACCCGCGGAAGGTCGACGACGCGCTGGTGCGCTTCGGCATGCCGATGGGCCCGCTCGCGCTGGTCGACGAGGTCGGACTCGACATCGCCGCCCACGCCGGTGCGTCGCTGTTCGAGGGCTACGGCGCACGCATGCAGCCGAGCGATTACCTGGCCCCGCTGATCGCCGAGCACGAGCTCGGCAAGAAGACCGGTCGCGGCATCTATCTCTGGAGCCGCGAAGAGGGCCGGCCGAAGAACGTCGGCGTGAATCCGCGCCTCGGTTCCTTCCCCGGGGCGGACCTCGCGGACGACGAGATCGTCGACCGCTGCGTGCTCGCGATGGTCAACGAGGCGGCACGCGCTCTCGACCAGGAGGTCGTGACGAGCGCGCGCGTGCTCGACCTCGGGATGGTGTTCGGGACGGGCTTCGCGCCCTTCCGCGGCGGACCGCTGCGGTACGCCGACACGCGCGGCCTCGCGGACGTGCGCGCGCGCCTCGAGGTCCTGTCGACCGCCGCGGGCTGCGAGGTCCGCGAACGCTTCGAGCCCGCGCGTCTCCTCGCGCGGCTCGCGAGCGAGAACGCCACGTTCCACGACTAGCGCGCGCGATCGCCCCCGGGGCGAGGCCCGCTCACGAGACGCCGCCGTAGGCGACGCCAGTGAGGTCGGCCATCTCGCGCTTCCAGGTCGTGAGGTCGTCGATCGAGAAGTCCGCCAGGCGCTCGTGGCCGCAGGCGCGCGCGAGCACGACCATCAGGTGCACGGAGGCGTCGAAGAAGCGCGCCAGGCGCCGGGCCGAGGTCTCGATCTCGAGCCGGCGGCGCAGGTGCTCCTTCTGCGTCGCGATGCCGACCGGGCAGTTGTTCGTGTTGCAGGCGCGCATCGCGAGGCAGCCGATGGCCTGCAGCGCGGAGTTGGAGACGGCGACGCCGTCGGCGCCCAGCGCGAGCGCCTTCACGAAGTCCGCCGGCGTGCGCAGGCCACCGGTCACGAAGAGCGTGACGTCGGTGTTCGCCGTCGCGATCAAGTGCTTGCGAGCGCGCGCGAGCGCCGGGATCGTCGGTACCGAGATGTGGTCGCGGAAGATCGTCGGAGCCGCGCCCGTCCCGCCGCCGCGTCCGGCGAGCGGCCCGGCTGGATGAGCACAACGCACGCCGGG
>CAZDYS010000509.1:0-3375 GCA_964509445.1 uncultured Planctomycetaceae bacterium | reverse complement strand
CCCCCCTCTTCGTCGACGAAGCCGGTGAAGCGGACCGCGTCGCGAATGCCGAGACGTTCGGCCTGCGCGACCGGGTCGAACTCCTCGGAACTCATCTTCCCCGCGAGCACCATCCGGATGTCCTGCCGCTCGCGGCGCGCGAGCGCGAGGGCCTCGAGCGCCTTGTCGATGCGCTTGTGCGGCTGCACCCCGCCGAAGCTGGTCACGAGGAACGACTCGGCCCAGGCGGAGTCGAGGCCGAGCCGCTTGCGCACCTCGCGCCGGTCCTCGTCGCGCCAGCGGAACTCGGAGCCGTGGTGGAGCACGCCCACCGCGGTGATCGCGTTGCGCTCACGCAGGATCCGCTGCCGCACGTACTCCGAGTGGACGATGAACGCGTCCCCGTTCCGGACGATCGAGCGGTTGAGCGGAAGCAGGAACCGATCGCGCGACAGGTTCACCGGCGGATCGAAGTAGATGCACGGCTCCGTGAGGTCCAACTCCTGGACCCCACCGGCTCCCTTCCACGTGACGCCCTGGACGCAGCAGCCGAGCCGCCGCGCGTCGCCGTGGGCGCGCTGCTGCTTCGTGACGCGGATCCCGTCGACCTCGAAGCTGAAGACCGGCTCGTCGAGGTCGACCGGCTCGAGCGCGAACGCGCCTCCGGCCCCCTCGTGCAGCACGCGGCCGCCCTGGAGGATGCGCAGCTGACGGGGCGGGTCGACGTGCACGGTGAACTCGACGCGCTCCACGCCGCGGTCCGGGATGCGCAGGGCCGCCCAGTCCGCGGTCCAGCGCCCCCCGGGCTCGTGGTCGTGCCAGCCGACCAGCATCGTCCCCCGGATCCCGGCCGGATCGACGGTCGGGGACGGGTGTTTGCGCTGCCTGCGCCGGTCGAGCCAGTTGCGCGAGTAGGTCCGGGCCTGCTCGAAGCCGCCCTCGCGCAACGCCAGGGCGTGCCCCTTCGCGCCGCCGCGCTGGAGGCCCGGGAACGCGCTCATCGCCAGGTCGAACAGCACCCAGTCGTGCTGCATCACGGTGCCCCCGATCGTGCGGATCATCGGCGCCATGAAGCCGTGGTTGGCCTCGTTGCCCAGCTGGTAGAGCACCTGGTCGAACTCGCGCGGGACGAGCCGATCGACGGTCCGCAGGCCTTCGCTCGCGAGCTCCTCGTCGCTGGCGCTGCCAGGACGGACGAACAGCTCGACGTCGCAGTGCTCGCGCAGGTACGGCAGCAAATGACGCGTGTAGTCGCCGATGCCCGAGCGGACCGACGGCGGCGTCGTGATCAGGGCGACCTTCACGGCGAGATCAGGCGGTGAGCACCTCGACGCCCTCCGGTCCCAGGTACAGGGTGTGCTCGGTCTGCGCGACCATGACGCCCTCCTCCTCGACCAGCGGTGGATACCGCATCAGCGAGCCCTGGCGAGCGAGCTTGCTCAGCGTGTCCTCGAGCACGTCCGGCTCGAAGTCGTTGAAGTAGCGGCGGGCGATCGGGAGTCCGCGCCAGGACTCGATCGCCTTCAGCACGCCCTTGTCGAGCCCCTTCGCCTTGCGCGGAGGCTGAACCATCATGAAGACCTCGGCCTTCCCGAGCTCCTTGATGTAGCCGCGGCCGTCGCAGGCGAAGGGCTCGATCGCGAAGACCATGCCCTCCTCGAGGCGACCCCCGCCGTGCTCGCCGTAGTTCGGGATCTGCGGCGCCGTGTGGACCTTCCAGCGGCCGAGACCGTGGCCGGTGAGGTTGCGGACGGGCTGGTAGCCGGAGGAGACGATCGTGCGCTCGATCGCCGCGCCGATCCGACCGACCTGGATCCCCACCTCCACCGTGGAGATCGCGGCCGCCAGCGCGTCGCGGGACGCCTGGATCAGCTTGCCCCAGCGCCCGTCGGCCGACAGGTCCACCGTGGTGGCCGTGTCCGCCACGTAGCCGTCGACGTGGACGCCGATGTCGACCTTGACGCAGTCCCCCTCCTCGTAGGTGAGGGTGTCCTGGGGAGCGGAGCAGTAGTGGGCCGCGACCGAGTTCCGGCTCGACTGCGCGGGGAACCCGGGGGCCGCTCCGCGGTCGCGAATGATGCCCTCGACGGACTCGAGGACGTGGCGAACTTCGACACCGGGCCGAATCGCCTCGGCGGCCCACTCGCGGCACTCGCGGGCGATGCTGCCGGCGCGGCGCCAGCAATCCAATGCGTAGGGGTCCATGGGCGGGGATCTTACTGGAAGGAGCTCTTCCGAGGTTCAGGTGGTCCCAAGTGCAGGACCCGGCTGGCGGCTCTCCCGTCCCGCAGGGCTTCGGAGAATCGCTCGAACGTCCGAAGGTAGCACCATGCAGGGCTTTCCACGCTCCCTCGGTAGCCGTCCGGCTCTCGCTCTGGTGCTCCTCGGAGCCCTGAGCGCCTGCCGGACCATCGAGATCCGCCGGCCGATCCACGCCACGGGCGAGGTGCGCGTGGGGATGCCCGCGCGGGCCTGGGAGGTGGTCCACGAGGGCGCCGAGGCCGTCGGGATGGTCGTGCTCTTCGAGGGACGCGAGCCGGGAGAGAGCATCTACGTGGTGCGCAACGTCTGGCAGCAGGACCTCGGGATCGTGGACAACCTGGGCCGCGCCTATCGCTACGAGCCCCATCACGAGACCCCGGCCTGGGTGGGCAGCGGGACCGTGCAGCAGGGGGTGGAGCGCATCCTCGGTCGCACGGACTGCCGATTGTTCGAGGTCCCGTTCCGCGAGCTCGACCCCGTGCAGACGCCGGGCGAGCTCCAGCAGCGGCGCGCGGACCGGCCCGAGAGCGGCCAGGCCCCCGCCTAGCCCCCGCGGGGCCGTTTAGCGACATCCTATCGGGGTCGCGAGACGCTCCGACCGGCCTCGCTCGCGCCGGTGTTTTCCCGCCGCAACCCTCAATGCGCGGGCAGCTCTCGCTCGATGAGGAAGCCTGCGCAGGTCCCCCTTCCCCGTTCGGGCCCGCGCTTCGGAGATCCCTTCCCCATGATCAAGCTCCAGGCCGGCGAGTACCTCGGTTCGTACCGCGTCCAGAAGTTCCTCGGACGTGGTGGCTTCGCATACGTCTACCTCGCGGAAGACAACTCGGGCCGCAAGGTCGCGCTGAAGGTCGGCGACGTCGCAGGCGGCGGACGCTACGTGACGCGCTTCGTCGAGATCACGGACGAGCGCTCCCAGGAGTGGATCAGTCCGGACGAGACTCCGGGAGAGGCGGTCTTCTTCCGCCCCGACGGCGTGCGCATCGACTTCCTCGACATGCAGGAGATCGACGGCCTCATCCGCGCCGAAGGAGAGCTCCTCTCCGAGCTGCGCAACCCGAACGTGGTGCGCGTGCGCGACGTGCTCGACATCGACGACCGTCCGGTCATCGTGATGGACTACGTGCGCGGCAAGAC
>CAZDYS010000508.1:0-3377 GCA_964509445.1 uncultured Planctomycetaceae bacterium | reverse complement strand
GTTACAGACCAGCACCGCCTCCGGCAGCACGTCGTCCCCGGCGACCGACAGGTCGAACATCGCGGCGTGCTTGAACTTGTTCTCGCGCGGATGCATGTCGAGGAAGAAGCGCGCCACGACCGCCTCTCCGTCCAGCACGTCGAAGCACTCGACGCTCGCGTGCCAGGTCTCGACGTCCGTGCGGCGCTCGAAGCGCACGCCGTAGAGCTCGGCGCTGGTCGACAGGACGCCGTCGCGGATGCGCTCGAACGCGAAGTAGGGCCGCACCTCCTGGGAGTCGAAGCCGTGGCGCTCCTGCCGGAGCCGCTCGGTGAGGTACAGGCGATCGTACTCGCGCACGTCCTCGGTCACGGAGCCCGGAGCGGCGCGCTTGACGGCGGCCAGCTCCTCGTGCTCCTCGAGCGCACGCTCGCGTACGAGCCCCACGACGCGGTCCAGGAACGCCTGGGCCACGCCGGCGCTGGTCGTCATCTTGTCCTCGGTGACGTAGTCGGCCCAGTGCTCGTACCCGAGCAGCTTCGCGAGCTCGTGCCGTAGCTCGAGCATGCGCGCGAGCACGTCGACGTTCTCCGGGTAGGCGCGGTTCGCGAACGCGTGGCTGTACTCCCGCCGGAGCCCCTCGTCGTGCGCGTAGGTCATCACCGGGAAGCGGTCGGTGGGGTCGGTGTTCAGGAGGACCGTCCCGTCCTCGCGCTCCGGGTGCGCGTCGAGGAAGTCCTGGGGCAGGCCGGCAAGACCCGCGTGTCCGTCCTGCACCACGAGCTCGCGCCCGCCGGTGATGATGTTGCGGTCGAAGTCCTGGCCGACGGCGACGAGCTCCTCCTGCAGCGCGCGAATCCGCTCGCGCGTCGGCTCGTCCCGATCGACGCCGCTGCGACGGAAGTCGCGCAGCGCGTGCTCGAAGAGCCGGCGCTCCTCCTCCGTGGCCTCGTCCGTCGGAGCGAACGACGCAAGCGCGTCGAACAGGTCGCGGTCGAGTCCGATCGAGGTCGAGAGCCGCGCGATCTTCTGCTCGAGGTCCTCGCAGGTCTCGCGCATCTCGGCGTCCGGGTGGACGTTGGTGTAGAGCCCGACGCGGCCGGCCCAGCCGTTCAGCGGAGCCAGCAGGCGGTCGAAGGCGGCGATGTGGGCGGAGAAACTCGCCGCTCGGTCCTTCTTGAAGGCGGCCAGGTTGCGCTCGCACCGGGCGAGCCGCTCCTCGACCTCGGCGCGAAAGCGGGCGACGTCGTTCATCTTCCCAGGTGGCGTGCGAGGTAGTCGGTCAGGAGGCGCCGCTGCTCGAAGAAGTCGTGCTCGTCACAGCCGAGCGGCGACTTGAAGTAGCTGGCTACGTGGGCCATCTCGCCCGCCTCCCCCTGGGACGCGGCGAAGTCCGTGAGCCGGACGAGGTCGAGCACCAGGGGCGCGGCGAGGGCCGTGTCGCTCCCGCTCCAGGTGAACTGCAGCGACATCTTGGCGCCCAGGAAGCCCTGGAAGTGCACGAAGTCCATCGCCGTCTTCCAGTCGTGCAGCGAGGGCACGAAGTCGATGCCCACGTGGGTGTGCAGGTCCGGGTCGTCGAGAATGGCGTGCAGCGGCTTGTCCTTGCTCTGCGTCTTCGACTCGCGCCGGATCGGGTCCGCCAGCGACGCCCCGTCCTGGTTGCCGAGCATGTTGTAGCCCTGCCAGCCGAGCACCTTCAGGTGCCGCGCGGCGAACATCGGGGCCAGCACGGTCTTGAGCAGGGTCTCGCCGGTCTTGCCGTCGTTCCCGCAGTGCGGCAGACCGAGCTCCTTCGCCATCGTCGCGAGCGCCGGGAGCGACGCGCCGCGGTTCGGCGTGAAGTTCACGAACGGAGCGCCGGCGCGAAACGCGGCGTAGGCGTAGAGCGCCGAGGCCGGGTGGGCCTCACCGTCGTTCAGCGCCTTCTCGAACGCCGCCAGGTCGCTCCAGGACGCGCTCGGCTCGCGGAACGGTTCGGTGCTCGCGAGGTACACGACCACGACGCGCTCCAGACCGTGCTCCTCCCGGAAGGCCTCGAGGTCGGCGGCGATGCGGTCGACCTGCTCCCGCGGACTCGCGGCGGAGAGCGCCATCACGTCGGCGTCGAGCTCCGCGTTCCCGCGGTCCGCGACGTCCATGATCCCCGGGCGGATGCGCGCGTCGAGCGCCGCGGCCTCGGCGCTGAAGGAGGCGACCAGGTCGCTCGGCAGGATGCCGTGGCGGACGAGCTCGGAAGCCCCGCGCGACAGGTCTCCGGAGCTGATCTCGTGCCCGCCGAGCACGATGTCGTCGAAGGAGCGCAGCCCCAGCTCCAGGAAGGCGCCCTGCTCGGTGGTGAGCCCGATCGGTTCGATCACTCCGCGCGCGAGGCCGTGGAGGCCGTAGGTCAGCGCGGTCGCGATCGCGCCGCGAGCCCCGATCAACCACAGCCCGAGCGGGGCGCGCGGTGCGACGTCGTTTTCGTCGGTCATCGTGTCGTGAAGCCGTTGGTGCGTCGCTCCTCGATCCAGCTCGCGACGATCCCTTCGTACTCGGCCGGCCACCACGTGGAAGCCAGCGCACCTCGTTCCTGCGCACCTGGCGCATCGCTTTCGCTCGGTTCGGGGGACCCGTCCCCCTCGGGCGCGGCTCCGGACGCGAGATCGGGGGACCCCGCCGCGCCGCCCGCGAGCGCGCCGCTCGGATCGGCCTCCGTGCCGACCTCCCCGCTCTCGTCGCCGGCCTGCGCGCCCGGCCCATCCGAGCTCATGCTCTCGCGCGCCGCCGCGACCCAGTCGCGCGCCTCCTGCACGGCCTGGCGGAGCGCCGGTTCCTGGGCGAGATCGGTGGCCAGCTCCTCGAGCTCGGCGTCGAGCTGCGCGAGCTCGCCGAGGGCCGCCTCCGGGTCCTCCTCGAGGAGCGTCGCCCGGCGCGCGAGACTCTGCGCGTCGCGCATCACCTCGCGCACGCTGCGCACGTCCTCGTTGGTCAGTTTCGTCGCCTGCGGACTCCCCTCGGGAGCCTCGGGGTCGGGCGCGAGCACGCCGGCCTCGAGGAGCTCGAGCGCCTCGGTCATGCCGATCGTCAGCACCGTGAGGTCGACCTCGGCCCGCGCGCGGTCCCGGCCCAGCTCGAGCGCGAACAGGAGGAAGCCGAAGGCCAGCACGGGACCCGCGATCGGCAGCGCGAGGGAGGGGAACATCACGCGCCGCGCCTCGCTCTCCCGCAGCCGGAAGAGCACGCGCGCGAGCAGCAGGCGGGCCATCGGAGCGTGCGCGTCCTCGCCGCGGCCCTCGAGTTCGTAGGCGGTCACGAGCGCGCCCTGGTGACGGAGCTTGCGGTCGAGGTCGGGGCGGAAGAGCTGGTGGCGGAGTTGGGCGACGCCCCAGGGGAGCACCATTTCTATATCGAGTTCC
>CAZDYS010000507.1:0-3383 GCA_964509445.1 uncultured Planctomycetaceae bacterium | reverse complement strand
AGGAAGTACCCGTCGACGACGCGTGCGCCGAGTGCGGTGAGCGTCTCCAGGAGGCGCCGGTCGACTCGGATCTCGGCCGAGGGGCGCGACCAGGCGTCGTCGAGCTCGAGGTCGAGCCCTGCGACCGGCGCGCCGAGCTCGTCCACGACGCGGCCGGAGAGCTCGAGCGCCGGTCCCACGAAGACGTCCCAGCGATCGTCGGTCCGCTCCCGGTCGTCGGAGAGGCTGGAGCCGCCGTGCACGTGGCGGAGCAGGCCGGCGGTGACCAGCGCGCGGTCGCGCGGCTGCACGTCAGGCGTCCGCGCCGGGAGCGTCGTGGCGAACACGCCGTCCCGGTCACTCCAGCCGCTGGACGGGCGGAGCTCCTGCCCGAGCAAGAGCGCGCGCGCTCGATCGGGATCCGAGGTCTCGTTCCGGACGAAGCGCTCGAGCGCGACCGGGTCCTGCAGCAGAGCGTCGCGCTGCCCGGGTTCGAGTGCGTACCAGTAGTCCTCTCCGACCAGCACGGTCTCGTCCCGGTCGCTCCAGCGGAGCTCGCCGGGGCGAGTCCAGGTCAGCTCGAGTCCGGCGCGGGGCCGTCCTTCCCGGTCGACCACGCGTCCGGTGAAGCGCCCCTCGGGCCTCGAGGGGACGGCGGGGCTCGAGGCAGGACGAGCGGCTGTCTCTCGCGTCGCGGGGGCGGTTCTCGCACGTTCCGTCGACGCGGGTTCCGGCTGCAACAGGTCGGGCTGCGGGACACGCGCGGCATCGAGCGCGCCGGTGACGACGGAAGGGCCGCGCGGCGTCGACACGCTCCAGAGGCCGAGGGCGACGAGGCCCGTGGCCGCGACAGCGGCCAGCACCCCGGGGAGCCCGATCCCCGTGAGCTCGGCGGGCGAAGCCGACCTCGCGAGAGGCAGCAGGAGTGCGCACCAGGTCCCGGCGTCCCCGTGCCGGCGATCGAGCTCGTCCCGCAGGCGAGCGAGGCCCCGCTGCAGGTGCGTCTTCACCGTCGCGAGCGGGACGCCCCGCACCTCGGCGATCCGGCGGGGGGCCAGCCCGCGCTGGTATCGCAGGAGGAGCGTCTCGCGGTAGGGCTCCGGTAGAGCGAGCACGAGCCGCAGGAGCTCCCCTTGCTGCTCCGTCTCGGCGACCAGCTCGTCCGTCGCCGGCAGGTGCTCGGCCGTCGCCGCGCGTTCCTCCCGGGTGCGGCGACGCGCTGCGGAGCGAGCGTGGCCGGCCGCGATGTTCGTGACGACGCGACCCAGCCAGGCGCGCAGGTTCCCGCCGTGCGCGGGCGGTGCTTCGAGCGCGCGCAGCCAGGTCTCCTGCACCACGTCGTCCGCGCGGGCGGCGTCGCTGACCAGCTGAAGCGCGAGTCGCCGGACCCAACCAGCGTGCTCGAGCAGCTCCGTGATCTCGGGGCGCACGGCGGACCTACTTCGTGGAGCGACCGTAGCCGCGGAACGGCTCGTTCGCGAAGTCGCCTCCGAGGAAGAGGATGTCGTCCACCGGCTCCTTGCCGAGAGCGAAGGAGACCAGCGAGCTCTCGATGTCTCCGAACGCATGGCCGTCGCGCTCGCGGAAGAAGAGCAGGTGCATGTTGCCGTTGAGGCTCGTGAGCGCGTAGGCCCCGCGGCCCTCGAGCTTGCCCTTGTCGCGGATCGTCACGACGCCGGCCTCGAACAGCTGCCGCTCGGCAAGGGGCTCTTGGTAGGCCGACGGGATCTTCTCCGCGACCTCCGAATCCGGCTCGAAGGTGAAGGTCGCCCGGTCCCCGGAAGGTCCGTAGTCGCTGGTGGAAAAGGAACGCCCGAGGCGCTCGGCGACCAGGGGATCGGGGATCCAGGTCCCGGCCAGACGGCCTGCGATCAGGTTCCTGCCGTCCGGCTCGACGCGGAAGCCCCCGGGGCGGGCGTCGAACTCGGTGTCCTGGGGCGGCCGCGGATCGACAGCCGTCAGGGTCTGGAGGAGCGGGAGGAGGGCGAGGAGGCAGGGGACGGATCGGCGCATGGCGGTTTCCTGGGTAGGTGGGAGCGAAGGTCTCGGCCTGCGAGCGTCACAGCCGGCCGATCGGACTCAGCCCATCGAGGAAAAACCCGCGGAAGCGGCCGTCAGCCCTCCACGACCGCGATCATGTTCTCCATCGAACGCCGCGCGTCGCGGATCAGCGCCTCGCGCTCGGAGGCGTCGAGACGATCGCGAGCCATGGTGCGTTCGTCCACCACGTCGCCGGCCAGCACGCGGTTGATCTCCGGCGCACGACCCTCCCGCAGGAGGTCGAGCATCCCCGCCAGGTGGGGCGGGTCGTTGCGACTCATCGTCGCGCAGCCGCACCCGGCCTGCTGGAAGCCCGGCACCTCGGCGAGGTGGCGTACCTCGACCCCGCGCTGGGCACCCACGCGCTTGGCGTTCTCGACGAAGTGCCCCTCGGTTCCGATCACGAGGCGCGAGCCCGGCTCCGCCTCGAGCAGCTTGTTCCAGAGGAAGTTCGTGCTGCCCTGACCGTCGGCCTCGAGCACGGCTTCGAGCGGTGACTCCGGATGGATGTAGACCGGCCAGCCCTCCTGCTTCCAGTAGCGGACCATCTCCGGCGTGAAGATCGTGTGCACGCCGCAGTGCGATCCCCACAGGATCATCTCCGCGGCGTCGAGCGCCGCGAGTCCGCCCTCCACGTCCTCGATCCGGATCGCGCCGGCCTCCGGGGAGGGGAGGGTGACCAGCTTCTCCAGATCCATGCCCAGGCGGTGGGCGGTGTTGCGCCCGAGGTGCTGGTCCGGAACGAACAGGATCTTCTTGCGCTGCTCGCGCGCCCAGGCCACGACCTGGTGCGCGTTGGAGCTGGTGCAGCCCGCGCCGCCCGTGCGACCGGCCAGGGCCTTGAGCCGCCCCGACGTGTTCATGTACGCGACGACCAGGAGGTCCTCGCCGTAGCGCTCCAGGAGCTGGTCGGCGACCGGCAGCACCATCCAGTCCTTGGCGAGCAGCTCCATGGTGCAGCCCGACTTGGGGTTGGTGATCCAGACCGCCTGGTCGTCGTGCGCCAGGAGCGCGATCGACTCCGCCATGAAGTGCACGGCGGACTCGACGATGACCTTCTTCTCCGGGTGGTTGCGCGCCTGGAGCGCGAGCTGGTAGCTGTCCGCGATCGAGCCGCCGTAGCGCTCGACCAGCTTCACGATCTCGCCGCCCATGTAGAAGTGCGCGAGCAAGAGCAGCGCGTCCCCGAAGTGGTCCTGCGCCGGCTTCACGTACTTGTCGAGGTACGCGAAGACGGTCTCGGGGAGGCGGTCGGGGAGCGCGAGGTACTCCTCGGCGTAGGGCTTGAACTCCTCCTGGTACCAGTCGAGGGGGAGGGCGGTCTGGCAGATCGGGAGGTCCGGCTGCAGCTCGAGAGAGGTCGC
>CAZDYS010000506.1:0-3388 GCA_964509445.1 uncultured Planctomycetaceae bacterium | reverse complement strand
GTGCCGAGCGCCGGACCGAGGTAGATCTGGTAGAGCGCGAGGCTCGGAGTCGCGCCCGAGCAGCTCAGGGTCTCCGAGAAGGGCGTGAAGTCGATGAACGCGTCCGAGGCCGACAACTCTCCATAGCCGGGTGCCGGCGCGCTGCCGATGACCTGGGGCGAGCCCGGGTAGAGCACGTACTCGGAGAGTTCGAAGGCGAAGCTCTCATTGGGGGCTAGGCTGTCAAGTCCCGAAAGAAAACCGGTGCAGTCATAGACCCCGTATTCCTCTAATACCTGGTTACCAACGGTCGTCTGGACCACCGGAAAGGTGTCAGCATCGATGTGCTTGAAGGTCCAGCCGAGAGAACTGGCCGCCACCAAGGGGGCATGGCAGACAGGCGTCGATGGGGTCACGGTGAGATTCCACACAGTCAAGGTCGGTAGCCCCGTCAGTTGCGTTGGGTTCCCTGTGGGGAGCCCACTGATGGTTTCGCGGTACTCCTCAAGAACGCCCCGCACGGGGTCAATTGTAAGCCAACCCGAACCCTGCAGGCTCACCTCGACAGAGGCTCCCGGCCCACCAGATGAAGGGTCTTGAGCGCGCGAGGCGTAGCGAAATCGCATGCTGGAAACGACTCCGCTCTCTCGAGAGAGCGTGAACGGGGTGATGTCTCCGAAGTTGTCCTGCCCGAGCTCGGTCCCCACGGCCGCGGGCTGAAGGTAGTACTGAATCGCTCCGCTGAAGTTGTCGAAGGTCACGGTCGTGCCGGCCCCGCGTGCGAGCACCGGGCCTTGGCTGTCGACCGTGATCTTGCCGGTGCGTGCGTCGTAGTGGACGAAGCGCTCGTTCGCGACCTCGCCGCGTGCGAGCTCCGCGCTGCGGGCGGGCGCGGTCGTCAGGGAGGCCGGTGCGGCCGCCTCTTCTTGCGCGGCGAACGGGGTGGATGCGAGCAGGGCCAGGGCAGGGATCGTGCGGAATCTCACGAGATGTCTCCTCGGTGCAGGGGAATGGCCGGGGCAAGGGAGCCCCCGGTCGCGACGGCGCGAGCCTGCAGCGTACAAGAGACGCGACGATTCAGGGGGGGGGGGCCGATTCCGTTGCTGCCAAACGGTCTACGAGATCTTCGACGAGTCCGCAGAGGCGCTGCGGCGGCACCTGCACGTGGGGACCGCGAAGCCGTAGCTCGCCACGAAGAAAGGCGCGCCACCGCGAGGGCGACGCGCCGTTTGTGAAGCCTGCAGGAGGGGCCGCCTACAAGCAGCGCGCCCCGGTCGTGTGCTGCACGGCGTTGCTGAGAACGCCTCGCGGCGAGTCGCCACAGAAGCCCTGCGAGGTGAAGCGGGTGCCTTGCAGGCTGTAGTCCGGCGGGATCGTGCCCAGGTCGAACGCCACGCTTCCGCCGCCGTGGGGCTGCAGCAGCTTGATCACGCGCGGCTGCGAGACGTCGACCCAGATGTCGCCCCACTTGCTCGGAAGCGGCGTGCCGAGTGCCGGGCCGAGGTAGATCTGGTAGAGCGCGAGGCTCGGCGTCGCGCCCGAGCAGCTCAGGGTTTCCGAGAAGGGCGTGGAGTCGATGAACGCGTCGGAGGCGGACAGCTCTCCGTAGCCGGGTGCCGGAGCGCTACCGATGACCTGAGGCGAGTCGGAGTAGAGCACGTACTCTGTGATCTCGAACCCGATGCTCTCGTTGCCGATCAGGACGAGGATCAACGGAGCGCCGCCGCAGTTGTAGATGTAGTACCAGTTGAAGACCTGGGAGCCGACGTCCGTCTGAAAGACCGGGAAGGTGTCTCTGCCGTTGTGCTTGAAGGAGTATCCCAGCGAAGAGTTGCCGGCTCCGAGGCACACCGGCGTCGCGGGAGTGATGGTGAGGGTCCACAGGGTCATCGACGCGAAGCTCGGAGGGGGACCGAGGATCCTCGTCGGGTTTCCGGTGGGAAGTCCGGTGATGGTCTCGCGCATCACCTCCGCACTGGTTCGTGTGCGCGTGCCCGTGGAGAAGTCCTCGTTCTGGAGGCTGATCTCGACGGTCGCTCCGGGGCCTCCGGAGGCGGGGTCCTGCGCGCGTGAGACGTAGCGGAACCGAACGCTCTGCACGACGCCGCTCTCCTGCGCCGCCACGTAGGCGCTCGCGTCGTCCAGGACGTGCGCGAACTCGTCTCCCGAGTTGGAAGGGAAGACGTAGTACTGGGGAGCTCCGCTCAGGTTGTCGAAGACCACGGTGGTCTCCGTTCCGCGCGCCTGCGCAGGTCCACGGCTGTCCACGGTGATCTTCCCCGTGCCCGCGTCGTAGTGCACGAAGCTTTCTCGGAGGGTCGCGCCGGGAGCCAGCTCGACGCGAGTCCCGGTCGACAGCGGCGAAGCAGCGGGGGCTTGCGTCTCTTGCGGAGACGCGAGCGGAGCGGATGCGAGCAGGCACAGGGTGCCGAATAGTGTGAGCTTCATTTCCTCTCCTGCGAGTCGTGAGAAGGCGGGAGGCGGGGTCCTCCAGGTTCTTCTATCCTGCCAGGATGCGGAGGTATCGGTCAGGGTGAGTTTCGGCCCGCCGGCCGGGGGCCGGCACACTGCGTTCCCACCGGTTCGCGCGAGGCGCGCTCTGGCTCGATCGATTCCCGGATCCCGCGTTCCCTCGGGATTCCCTGTAACGTCCGGGGGACTCCTGGAGAGTTCCCCCGATGGACCCGCACGACGCCGATCTGGCCGCCAGCCTCTTCCGTCGCTTTCGCGAGCGCGGAGATCCGGACGCGCTGACGCAGCTCTTCGAGCTGGTCGCGCAGGATCTGTTGGCGCTGGCCGCTCACCTCGCCGTCGATGCCGCTCAGGCCGAGGACCTGGTGCAGGAGACCTTCCTCACCGCCATCGACAAGGCGCGACGCTGGGATGCGCGGCGTCCCGTCTTACCGTGGTTGATCGGGATCCTGGTGCGCGCGGCCCGCAAGGAGCGCCGCCGGTCGCGGCGTACTCCGGACGTGGAGCGGGTCCGCGCTTCGGCGTCGCCGGAGGGCAGTCGTCAGGCGCTCGAGGGAGAGCTCCGGCTCGCCGTCGAGGCCGCTCTGAGCGAGCTGCCCGTTCGCTACGCCGCCGTCTTGCGCCCGCACCTCGAAGAGGGGCAGGCCCCGCGCGAGATCGCCGCGCAGCTCGGACGGGCACCGGGAACGGTGCGCGTGCAGCTGCACCGCGGCCTCCAGCGTCTGCGCAAGCTCTTGCCGCCCGGCCTCGCGCTGGGAGCGGGGGCCACGCTGGGGACGCGGGGACTCGACGCGGTGCGGGCGCAGGTTCGGTCCGCTGCCGTCGAACGGGGCCCGGCGCTCGCCGCGGCCGCCTCCGGCGCGGCGGTCCTCTCCTCCGTCCCCGTCCTGGGAGTCGTCGCCGTGAGCACCAAGTCCGTCCTCTCCGTGGTCGTCAC
>CAZDYS010000505.1:0-3390 GCA_964509445.1 uncultured Planctomycetaceae bacterium | reverse complement strand
TGCTGGCGGGCCTGTCCGCCGCGCCCCGTGCGCAGGGTGTAGGGGTGCACGTCGACAACCCGCTCGAGTGAGCCCTCGACCAGCCTGCCGCGCACCTTGGCCCAGCCCGTCGCGCCAGGTCGGTAGGTGGGCAGCCCCGCGAGCATGTCGAGCACCTTCATGGTGTGCGCTTCTTCGGCGCGCCCGACGCGCGCGTAGAACCCCGCCAGCACCAGGAGCGCCAGTCCGCCTAGGCCCGCGATGTAGGCGACCTCGCCGTCGCCGGGGGCAAGCGCGGTGATCGCGGTCATCAGAAACCCGGCGCCGAAGATCACGCCGTAGACCAGGTTCGAGCGCTTGACGATCTCGCCGTGGCCACCGCGCGCCGCGCTCGTGAAGGGGGCGAGCTGCGGTGCAAATGCGAAGGAGAGCGGCGTGGGCTCGACATGCGCCCAGCCCGTCAGCGGCTTGGTGAGCTGCACGACGGCGACGAGCACGAAGGTGATCCAGCTACCGTGCAGGAGCCCCGCCGCCAGGCCCGAGGGCGGCACCAGGGCGATCAGCGCGACGAGCGCCCAGGCGCGCACCTTGCCGCGCTTCGAGGCGCGCACGCGACCGCGCGGTTCGTGCGGATCGAGCTGCGGGAGCGCGGCCTGCGCCGCGGCGCTCGGAGACGGACTCACGGAGTCCTCCTGCGCTGCACGTCGCCTCTGCCTTCACCCGCTCCGGCCTTCACGTGCGCATGGTACGCGTGCGCCGGGAGCTTGGCGAAGGTCCGCCGTGCGTTCGGGGCCGCGCGCTAACCGCCGCTTCCGTGCTTCGCGAGGCCGGATCGCGGAAGGAGTTTCCGTCTTCGTGCGCGCTCGTTTTCTGCGGATCGACTCCAGCTCCCCGACACCGGGGTAGGTTTCAGGCGTCATGAGTTCCCCCGACTTTCGAGACATTCCCCGCCGTAGCATCCCCTTCCACGGTCACGACCCCGCCGACGGACCTCGCCCGCGCATCATCAAGCACGGTGCTCCGTTGGCTGCGTCCCAGTTCGATCCGCTCGAGCACGAACGCGAAGCACGCGTTCAGGACGAGGCCGTGATCCAGGCACTGGACGAAGAGCGTCGCTTCCTCCATCAGGAACGCACCCTCGCGTCCCAGTCGGTGTCGGTGCTGCAGGAAGAGCTCGAGCACGTCCTGGGCAACGGTTCCGCCGAGGAGACGGAGGAAGACGAAGAGGCGCTGTTCCGCCATCGGGAGCTCCGGAGGGAGCGCGCCGAACTCGTGGTGCGCGCGGGCAACCGCATGGATCTGCGAGCGGAACGGCTCGAGCGTTTCCGCAGTGCGTCGGCCTCGAGTCGACCCAGCTACGAAGATCTCTGCGCGCTGCGCGAGGAGCTCGAGAGCGACCTCGGTCGTGTCGACGCGATGCAGACCCGGTTCGCCCAGGCAGAGGCGGAAGCGCGCATCGCGCGAGCGGTTCGGACGAGGCTCGAGACGGATCTCGCGCACCCCGTCTACCTGCTCGAGCAGCTGCGTTCGGTGCTCTCCTAGAGCCCTTCCGGAAGCCCCTTCCGAGGGGCCCGTGAAAAATCTGCGAAGTCGATGACGGACGCGGTGACGGACCTGCGTTTCGTTCCTGACGACTGGCTCGAATAGGCCGAATCGGGGCTTCCGCATTTTCGCGGAGAGATTCCAACTTCCTGGTTCACGGATCGAGCGGGCGCCTGTAGAACCGTGGTTGTCATGTCCGTCACCCAACGAATCCTTGCCGCGTTGCTCGCGCTCGCAGTGCTCGTCGTCTTCGGCTTGCGACTGCTCGTGAACCCCGCGGCTTCGACACCGGCAGCGGCGACCGAGGAGGAGGTTGCCGTCGCTCCGGATTCGCAATCCCCGCCGACCGGGCTGCAGTTCCCGGCGGAGTCCAAAGCGGGCCACCCGCTCGCGGAGAAGATGCCGGAGTTCAAGATTCCGGTGCACACCGCGCTCGCTCCGAGTCAGCTCTCGGAAGGCCTGCCGAACGACTACGGCCACTGGCGCGGCAACCCCGTCCTCGCGGACCTCGACCAGGACGGTCACCTCGACCTCGTGGCGTCGATCCGACGCTGGGAACGGACGGTGCCGGCCGAGGGGTTGTACGTCTGGCGCGGGGACGGCCAGGGCGGCTGGACCGAGTGGACCGAAGGCCTGCCGCGCACCATGGGCTACGGCGGTGCGAGCGTCGGGGACGTCGACGGCGACGGAGACCTCGAGGTCGCCTTCTCGAGTCACGACACCCCGCCCCAGGTGTTCTTCCACGGCGACGACGGTTGGTCGAGTCGGTCCGAAGGCATCGCGATGCCCGGCGTCTCGTCCGACGTGGCGCTGGCGGACTTCGATCGCGACGGCGAGCTCGAGCTCGCGGTGCTCGGTTTCTTCACGAAGAAGGGAGGACTGCGGGTCTTCTCCCAGGGAGAGGACGGCGTGTGGGCCCTCGACGCCGAGGTGCTCGAGCAGCACCACTTCGGCGCGATGGTCGAGGCGCACGACGTCGACGGCGACGGCTTCGACGAGATCGTCGCGTCGACGAGTCAGGGCCCGAAGGTCTGGTCCTTCGTCGACGGCGAGTACGTCGATCGCTCGGCCGGACTGCCGACCCCGGAGATCGGCGGCTCGGACCTCGGCATCGACCTGCACGACATCGACGGCGACGGAACGCAGGAGCTGCTCGTCAGCGGCATGATCTACGGCGGCCACGAACCGCTGCGCCTGTTCCGCTGGGACGGCGCCGAGTGGTCGCCGACCGGCGAGGGCCTCGCGAACGACGAGGCGTTCTTCGACGCGGAGTTCGCTCAGCTCGACGGGACCGGACCGCTGGAGCTGGTGGCCGGCGGGAAGTTCGGCATCGTCCTGATGGCGATGGTCGACGTCGGTCGCTTCGAGATCATCGGCAGGCTGGACGACACGGACGGCCTGATGCACCTCACGACGGGGGATGTCAACGCGGATGGAATCGACGAGATCGTGTTCGTCGGTTTCGGAGGCATCCGTGTCCTCGACGTGTCGCGCGGACTCGAGGGAGTCCAGTAGAGAGAGAGACCATGAGTTCCAAGAACACTTCCAGTCTGAGCGGCTGGGCGCTGATCGGCTTCCTGGCCGTGGCGGCGGGGTACGGCATCTGGTCCTTCCCCGGGAACACGGCGCAGGCCGGCGAGAGCCGGGCGATCGAGGAGACGCAGCCGCTCCCGGAGACGGCCGAGGCGGACCTCGAGGCCCGCTTCGAGCAGTACGCCGCGGCGCGCCTCGAGGAGGACTGGGTCGCGGTCTACGACCTCGTCGACCCGGCCCAGCGAGAGGTCGTCGACCTCGCGAGCTTCCTGGGCGTCTACGGCCAGGGCGTGCTCCGCACCCACGAGCTCAGCTGCCGCAGCATCGAGATCGACG
>CAZDYS010000504.1:0-3394 GCA_964509445.1 uncultured Planctomycetaceae bacterium | reverse complement strand
GCGCAGTACTGGCTGTGCACCGGCAGCCTGACGCGGTTCAACGTCTTCTCGAACGGCACGGCCAACCAGATGGGGGGGCTCCCGGCGCTGCCGACGAGGGGCGACCTGATCGCCCGGAGCCCGACGCCCATCCTGAACGACCAGAGCTACGCCGGCGTCGACTTCGAGCTCCTGCTCTCGAACGTGCTGGAGGACGTGCCGGTTCCCGTCGGCACCTCGGGCGTGACCCTGCTGACGGACATCTACGGAGCGACCACGGGGACGTTCCCGACCGAGGGGACGCCGGGCAACCCGGTGCTGCTCCTGCGCACGCCCTACGACAAGGGCGGCACGGACCCCGACGACCCGACGGCCGGCGCGCTCCTGGCGGGCTATCTGAGCTGGACCGCCATGGGGTACACGCTGGTCGTGCAGAACACCCGCGGCCGCAACGGATCGAGCGGGAGCAACGAGGTCTTCCGCACCGACGCCTGGGGCCTCGACGCACAGGACGGCGCGGACACGATCAACTGGATCGCGAGCCAGCCCTGGTGCGACGGGACCGTCGGGGTGGTCGGCCCCTCGGCCCTGGCGATCACCGGCTACCTCGCGGCCGGTGCTTCTCCGAACGCGCTGAAGGCGGGCTACGGCTGGGCCGGGACGTCGAATCTCTACGAGCTCTTCTTCGACGGCGGCGCCTATCGACAGGAAGCGATGGACCGCTGGCTGTCCGGCATGCTCGGTGGGGACGCGGCGCGGGACGCCTGGCTGAGCGCGCCCGGCGGCGTCGCGGACAACGCGGCGCGCACGGCCTGGTGGGACGGCGTGGACCTGGCGACCCGTCCCGGCTTCGTGCGCGTGCCGATGCTGCACCTCGTGGGCTGGTTCGACCTGTTCAAGGACAACGGGATCCGGTCCTTCCAGCTCCTGAACGCCCTGGGCGCGACCGCGACCTCGAGCCACGCGGGGGCCTTCGGCAACCAGCGCCTCCTGATCGGCCCCTGGAGCCACGTGGACTGGTTCAACGCGGACCAGGGGGACCTCGTGTTCCCGAACAACGCCGGTCCCTCGGCCTCCGACCCCAACGTCCACCCGTCGTTCCAGGACACGCTCGTCTTTAAGTCCGAGCTGCGCTTCTTCGACCACTGGCTGCGCCTCGAGCCGCGCGGCCTCTCGGACGGCTACGAGCTCGAGGCGCCCGTCCGCTATTACGTCGTGGGCAACACGGACCCTGGCGGCCTCGGCAACTTCTGGAGGGAGACGGATAGCTGGCCTCCGTCGGACCTCACCGTCGTCCCGCGGCGCTTCCACTTCACCGGCTACGGGTCGCGCCTGCTCGAGCTGTCCGACGATCCGCGCACGTTCCCGGCGCGCTGGTTCCTGGACGCCAAGAAGAGCTACGTCTACGACCCGACCGACCCGGTCCCGACCCTGGGCGGGCCGATCCTGTACGCCACGAGCAGCGACCCGGCCGGTCCGCGCGACCAGCGCCCGATCGAGGCCCGCCCGGACGTCCTGACGTTCACCTCCCTGACGCTGCAGGAGCCGATGGAGCTGGCCGGCGAGGTCGTCTGTCACCTCGCGTTCTCGACGGACGCGCTCGACACGGACTTCGTGGTGAAGCTCTGCGACGTGTACCCGGACGGGCGCTCGATCGCGGTGGCCGAAGGTGTGCTGCAGGCGCGCTACCGAGGCGGTCTCGATCAGCCGCAGCTCTTGAGCGGCAATCCGCGCAAGCAGGTGCAGGTCGACGTCTCGCTGGGTGAGGTCAGCCTGGTGCTGGACGCGGGGCACCGCTTCCGCGTCTCCGTGACCTCCAGCGACGCGCCGCGCCTCAAGCCCAACCCGAACACCGGCGCGAGCTTCTTCCCGGGCGAGGTGACGGCGGCGAACTCGCAGATCGCACACACGACGATCTGGGCGCGACCTTTCCTGCCGAAGACGGCCTCCTGGGTCGACCTGCCGACCGTGCAGCGCTGACGCGCGGCCCGGCCTGCGCTCTTCGCCTCAGCTCTCGAGCCCGAGCTTGTTCAGCTTGGGCGCGATGACCGCGCGGCAGTAGCCCTGGTCGCGGTTGTTGCGGTAGTAGTCGTCGTGCTCCGCCTCGGCGGGCCAGAAGGCCGCGGCCTCCGTGATCTCCGTCACGATCGGATCGGCGAAGGCGAGCTGCGCGCGCTCCTTGGATGCCTCCGCGGCGGCCCGCTGCTCCTCGGAGTGCCAGAAGATCGCGGAGCGGTACTGCGTGCCGACGTCGGCCCCCTGGCGGTTGAGCGTGGTGGGGTCGTGCAGCCGCCAGAACCACTCGAGCAGCTCGTCGTAGGACACGACGCTCGGGTCGAACGCGAGCTGGACCACCTCCGCGTGTCCGGTGGAACCGGTGCAGACGGCGCGATAGCTGGGCGCCTCGGTCTCTCCGCCCATGAAGCCCGAGGCCGCGGACTGCACGCCGTCGATCTGCAGGTAGACCGCCTCGACGCACCAGAAGCAGCCGGCGCCGAAGGTCGCGAGTTCGGTGGTGGTGCTCATGGGCTGGAGGATAGCGGCTCTCCGCCCTTCGGGGAGGGCGCGGGAGACGTGAAGTCGCGTGTCTCGTCCCGTCGCGTTGCAGCCGTGGACGGGCCGGAGCCGCGGGCCGCGAGCAGGGCCAGGAACGGGACCGCGGGCAGGAGGAAGCGGGCCTTGACCGGCACCAAGGAGAGCGCCGCGAACAGAAACGCGACGACGAGCAGCACGAGGCCCCACCTTCGCCGCGCGTCGCGCGAGCGCAGGACCGCGACCAGGCCGCGCGCCGCGCAGGCGAGGAGCAGCCACCAGGAACCACGAGCCAGCCAGAACACCGCTTCGCCGCTCGTCCCGAGGTCTCCCCAGCGCTGGCGGTAGGTCGCGGCCTGGGCGAGCGTCGACTCGGGCCACAGCACGATGCGCAGGTACTTCTTCGCCTGGGCCAGCAGGACGTCGAGCGCGCCACGCTCGGAGAGGTCGGCGCGCGTGCGCTCCTGGGCCAGCGTCTCGCGCTCGGCCGGCACCGGCGAGGCCTCCAGGTAGGCGCGGCTCGCGCGCTGGATCGGGAGCCAGCGAGCCTCGCGCGGGTCCATGCCGTTCGCGAGCGCGACCTCGAGTCGCTCGGGGTCCGGCTCCCCCAGGTCCCGCAGTCCGAGCTCCAGGTTCCACCAACGGTTCGCCGCGAGACGCGGGCCGTGCCCGGCGTCGGCGTTCGCGGCGACCTGCGGAGCGACGACGGCGAGCGCCGTGACCAGGAACGCGGCGCCGAGGAGCAGGCCGCGCGCGCGCTCGATCGCGACGAGGACGAGCCCCAGCGCCAGCAGAGGGACGAGGGGCACGAAGGTCCCCTTCGCCAGGAGACAGAGGCCCGCCGCGAGGCCCGCCAGGACGCTCCAGAGGAGGCCGTCCCTTG
>CAZDYS010000503.1:0-3401 GCA_964509445.1 uncultured Planctomycetaceae bacterium | reverse complement strand
TCGAACCACGCGATCGTGCGCTCGACCAGGCCGAGGGCGCGCTCCGTGGACGCCTCCTGCCGCGTGACGAGCAGCACGCGTCCGGAGTCCTCGAGATCGAGCCGGTACTCGTGGTCGGCGGCCCAGGGCGCGACCGCCTCCACGGCCGAACGCGCCGCGAAGGACATCGACGCCGGGAGCTGCTCCACCGCGTGGCGCTCCCCTCTCCAGTGCACGTCCGCCTCCTGGGCGGGAGCGGCCGACGCGACGAGGAAGAGTGCAGCGGCCGAGAGAGCCGCTCTCACCGTCGCTCTCCGAGCCACTGGAACACGCGGTCGGCGAGCTCCTCGAGGTTCATCCCGAGCAGCTCGCGGCTGACGTCCTCCGCCTTGCGGTTCTTGCCGATCGCACGGAAGAAGGCCGCGGAGGTCTCCGCCGGCTGGGCCTCGACGAGGTAGGCCGCCGTGACGTAGCTCATCAACAGGTCCTCGGTCGTGAGCTGGTTCACGTTCTTGGCGCACACGTCGACGAGCTTCGGACGCTTGTCGTCCTGGAGGAGCTCGTAGGTCGTGTTCATCCAGTTGGTGTTCTCGTCCAGGAGCTTCTGGCGCAGGGACGCGTCGACCGGCTGGTCCAGGAGCTTCGACGGCTGCACGAACCAGCTGTAGCGCGTGCCGATCAGCTCGCGGGTCATGTACAGCCCGAGCCCCTCGAACGCCCAGCCGTGGTGCATCTCGATGCGGAACTCGCGCAGCAGGAGGCAGGCCAGCGCGAAGCGCACGGTCGAGTCGATGCGCCACTCCGGGAGCTCGCCCCACTGGACGAAGTCGGTCGAGGCCTTGAAGCCGGTCCCGTCGAACTCGCGCAGCTGCGGGATGTCCTCCTCCACCACCAGCGGGTGGCCGGCGAGGAAGGTCTCCTTGTCCGCGGCCTCGTCGGCGATCAGGTAGGCGGTCATCTTGTGCGGCTTGCCCGCCGTTCCGCCGAACACGTGGTCGAAGTAGTGCCGCGCAGCGGAGAGCGCGCGCGCGGCGAGCAAGACCTCCTGCTCGTCGCCGGTCCCGAGGACGCGCACGGTCTCGAGCTCGACCGCGTGCCTCCAGGCCACGCCGGTCAGCCGGTCCTTCTCCATCAGCTCGGTCGGCCGCGGCGACTCCGCGCTGCCGTAGACCTCGCGGAGGTGGGTGCGCAGCGCACGGCGACGCTCCTTGGCGAACAGCGTGTCGGCCAGGACCCACTCGCCGTCAAGCTTCACCTGTCCGGCGCTCTCCCGCAGGGTCTCGTTGTCGGGATCCACGACGAGCACGTCCGCTTCGACGCGCTGCCGGACGACCTCCTCGATCTCGTCAAGCTCGAGCAGCGGCAGCGCGACCTCGACGTAGGGGGCGATCGCCTCGGTCCTCCTCTGGTCGAACTCCTGCCGGGCCTTCTCGTCGTAGTCCTTCGGAGCCCGCTTCGAGGACGCCTCGCGCCACTCCTTGGTCTTGCGGTCCCGCTTGTGCCCGAGCCCCTTGTGGGCGTCCTCGTGCTCCGGGTCGAACCGCAGGATCTCGCGGTAGACGTCGTTGCGGGTCGCGTAGAGCCGCTTGCGCGTGCACCACGTCGCGAGCTCCTCGAGCCCGTCCACCAGCGACCCCACGGCCTCCTCGTAACGCACCTCGACCGCGGACTGCGCACTCCGGGGGGCTGCGAGCACCGCCCCGAGGCACAGTGCGGCCACGCACTTGCCAAGTCCCATCTCTTCTCTCCTGGTTCCGGTCTGCCTTCCGGGAGCGGACCTGCCAGTCCGCCTCTTCTGGAATACGCGTCTTCCACGCATTCCCTTGGACAAACCCGCCGGAACTCTCGGCAGGGACGGAAAAAATCTGTGCGGGTCTCTTGGGGAAGACTCATTCAAACGTATGTTTGAAGCCCATGTCGAGCGCCACCCGGACCAAGGACCGCCTGCTGAGCGTCGCCGAGGAGCTCTTCGCCGAGCACGGCTTCGAGCGCACGTCGATGCGGACGCTGACCACGGCGGCGGGAGCCAACCTCGCGGCCGTGAACTACCACTTCGGCTCCAAGGAGGGCCTCTACCGCGCGGTCTTCGAGCGTCGCGTGGGTCCGATCAACCAGGAGCGGCTGCGGCTCCTGGCGGAGGCCCAGGCCGCCGCGGGCGACGACCCGGTGCCGATCGAGGTGCTGCTGGAGGCCCTGCTCGGCCCGCCGCTGCGCCTCAGCGCGCGAGGGGACGAGGGCTTCCTCCGCTTCCTGCGCATCGTCGCGCGCATGCAGTCCTCGAGCGGCGAGCACGCGTTCGCCGTCCGCGACGTGTTCCAGGAGGTCCAGCGGCGCTTCTTCCCGGCCCTGCACCGCTGCCTCCCCCACCTCGAGGAGCGCGACCTGTTCTGGCGCATGCACCTGATCATCGGCGGGATGCTGACGCTGTTCGGCGACCCCGCGCGACTCGGGGTCTTCTCCGACGGCCGCTGCGACGGTCGCGACGCCGACGAAGCCCTGGCCCAGCTGGTCGCCTTCGCACGAGGCGCGCTCGAGGCGCCTCCCGCCGCATCTCCCGCGTCCGCTCCTACGAAGGTCGAGACCGCATGAGAGCCCTGCTCCTCCTCCCGCTTCTGTGTGCCGCCTGTCGCGCTCCGCACGTCCCCGAGGTCGAGGTCCCCGTCGAGGTCCCGGAAGCCTGGAGCCGCGCCGCGGAGACCGAGGACCCGGCCGGTTCCGCACGCTCCTGGGCCTCCCTCGGATCCCCCACGCTCGAGGCGCTGGTGGACGAGGCGCTGCAGGGCAACCGCGACCTGGCCGCCTCGCTCTACCGGCTGGAGGCGGCTCTCGCGGACGCGCGCATCGCCGCCGCGGACCTTGCACCGCAGGTCGGTCTGGGCGGCAACGGCAGCCGCGCCAAGAACGTGTTCGTCGGCCTGCCGATCCCCGGAGGAGGCGACGTGCTCACCACGCGCTTCAACACCTTCGGCGTGTCGCTCGACGTGAGCTGGGAGCTCGACCTGTGGGGACGGCTCGCGGCGCAGCGCGACGCGGCGTCCCAGGACGCCGTGGCCACCGCCGAGGACGTGCGCGCGACCACGCTGTCGATCGCGGCCCAGACCTCGAAGGGCTGGCTCGGCTGGAAGCTCGCGACGCTGCAGCGCGAGCTCGCCGAGCGGAACGTCGAGAGCTTCGAGCGCTCCGTCAGCGTCGTGCGGCGACGCTTCGAGTCCGGCAGCGGAACGAGCCTCGACCTGCGCCGGACGGAGAGCCAGTACGAGAGTGCGCGGGCCACGCTCGCCCAGAGGACCGAGGTCGAGGAGCGCACGGTGCGTCAGCTCGAGCTCCTGCTCGGCCGTCTTCCGGCCGGTGCGCTGAGCGACCAGGAGTCGCTCCCCGACCCGGGCCCGCTCGAGGCTCGGGTGGAGCGGGATCGCGATGGC
>CAZDYS010000502.1:0-3405 GCA_964509445.1 uncultured Planctomycetaceae bacterium | reverse complement strand
GGCGCGGCTGCGCGGCGACTCGGACACGGAGGTCCTCGTGGAGGCGCTCGCGCGGTTCGGCCTGCGGCCCACGCTCGAGCGCCTGGTCGGCATGTTCGCCTTCGCCCTGTGGGACCTCGAGCATCGCGAGCTGTTCCTCGCGCGCGACCGGCTGGGGATCAAGCCGCTGTACTACGGGTCGAGCGACCGTCCCGGCGCGCGCTGCCCGTTCCTCTTCGGCTCCGAGCTCAAGGCGCTGCGCGAGCACTCCGCGTTCCAGCCGGAGCTCGACCGCGAGGCGCTCACGCTCTACTTCCGGCACAGCTACGTGCCGGCGCCGCGCACGATCTACCGCGGGGTGTTCAAGCTCGAGCCCGGCTGCTGGGCGCGTGTCGACCGGGCCGGCGAGGTCGAGCTCCACCGCTGGTGGGACCCGCGCGAGGTCGCGCGCGACACGGTCCGCATGCCGCGCTCGGAGGACCAGATCGACGAGGAGCTCGGAGACCTCCTGCGGCGCGCCGTCGACGCGCGCCGGGTCTCGGACGTTCCGCTCGGGGCGTTCCTGTCCGGGGGGATCGACTCCTCGCTCGTGGTCGCCGCGCTGCAGGAGCTCTCCTCAGAGCCGGTGCGCACGTTCACGATCGGGTTCGAGGAGGACGCCTTCGACGAGGCTCGCTACGCACGGGCCGTCGCCGAGCACCTCGGTACCGACCACACCGAGCTGACGCTGTCCGGCCAGGAGGCGCTGGACGTCGTGCCCCGGCTCGCGACCCTCTGGGACGAGCCCTTCGCCGACTCCTCGCAGATCCCAACGCAGCTGGTGTCGCGACTCGCGCGCGAGAGCGTCACGGTCACGCTCTCCGGGGACGGCGGCGACGAGCTGTTCGGCGGCTACCACCGCTACTGGCGCGGGCTGGAGCTGCGCCGCTCCGTCGAACGCATCCCGGGCCCGCTGCGTCCCGCCCTGGCGGTCGCCCTCCGCGGTGCGCGCGCCTCGCTCGAGGCGGTGCCCGTCTCCAAGGGACGCGGCGTCCGCCGGCTGCAGACGCTCTCGGAGCTGATCGGTGCGGACGACGACACGAAGCTCTACCGCGCCCTGGTCTCCCACTGGCGTCAGCCCGAGGAGCTGGTGCTCGGCACGCACGAGCCGGCGCTCGAGGCCTTCGGTCCCGCGCTGAGTCGCGAGCTCCCGGACTTCCTCGAGCGGATGATGCTGATCGACACGGTCAGCTACCTGCCCGGCGACATCCTGTGCAAGGTCGACCGGGCGAGCATGTCCGTCAGCCTCGAGAGCCGGGTGCCGCTCCTGGACCATCGTCTGGTGGAGTACGCCTGGTCCCTTCCGGTCGCGGACCGCGTCGGGCCGTCGCCGGGCAAGCGGCCCCTGCGGCGGCTGCTCGCGCGGCACGTGCCCACGGAGCTGTTCGAGCGTCCGAAGATGGGCTTCGGGATCCCGATCTCGGCCTGGCTGCGGGGCCCTTTGCGCGCCTGGGGCGAGGAGCTGCTCGACGCCGACCGGCTGCGGCGCGAGGGGGTACTGGAGCCGCGCCGCGTGCGGCGCCGCTGGCTCGACCACCAGAGCGGCCGAGCCGACTGGGGCTACCACCTGTGGGACGTCCTGATGTTCCAGGCCTGGTACGAGCGCTGGTTCGCCTGAGGGACCGCGGCGGGCGCTCCCGACGGCCCCCCGCCCGTGCTCCCAACCGCCGGAGCGAGTTGCTAGGGTTCCCAGGAGTGATGCTCCGCCTGCTCCCCCTCCTGACGCTGCTCCTCGTCGCCGCGTGCCGCAACACGCCGCCGCGCATCCTCGAACCCGAGGGGGACGTCGCGGCCTCGGAGCCCGCCTCCCTCGAGGACGTGCGCTTCGTTTACCGCGTCGGCCCCGGGGACGTGTTGCGCGTGAACGTGTTCGGTCACCCGGACCTCTCCTCGCCCTTGATGGAGGGTGGACCGGGGAGCCCCGTGGACGGGACGGGCGCGGTGATGCTGCCGGCGATCGGCAGCCTCGACGTCGACGGCTGCACGGTCCAGGAGGTCGCCGCGCGCGTCGAGACCGCGCTGCGGCGCTACCTCAACGAGCCGCGCGTCGACGTGGCGGTGGTCGAGTACGGGTCCCAGCGCGTGTTCGTCCTCGGCGAGGTCGAGCAGCCCGGCGCCGTGGTGCTCGAGCGGCCGACCAGCGCCTACGAGGTGCTCGCCCGCGCGGGCGGCTTTGGGCCCTACGCCAACATGCGCCAGGTCGCCTGGGTGAGCGGGGCGATGACGGAGGAGAACCTGCGCCTGTTCGACGGGACGGAGATCGACCCGGTCGGCGTCGAGCGCGTCCGGCCCGGCGACCTGATCTACGTCGGTCGCCGGTCCTGGGCGAGCACCTCGCAGGCGGCCCAGGAGCTCCTGCCGATCTTCGCCGTGCTCGCGCAGCCGGTCTCGCTCGCCATCCAGGCCCTGACGCTCGAGAGGATCAGCGACTGATGTCCGCGCGCGAACGAACGAGCACGAGAGAGCGGAGCCCGCTCGAGTTCCTGGCCTTCCTGCTCCGGCGTCGTTGGATGCTCCTGATCGGGATGTGCGTCGGGGTGCTCGGGGCGCTCGCCCTGACGATGCTCGATGCACCGAGCTACCTGGCCCGCGGACGCGTACGCATCGTCGAGCCCAACGGACTGTCGGGGCTCGGTGCGCAGATCGCCCAGCTGCCGTTCCTCGGCGGAGGATCCGGTTCCTCCGCCACGGCCGAGGTCGAGGTGCTGCGCTCGCGCCCGATCGCCGAGGCCGTCATCGATCCGCCGGGCACGTCCGTGCTCGCGCCCGAGGTCGGGCTCGACCTGGTCGACGCCATCGACGAGCTGGACCGGGTCGAGCTGTGGCGCGCCTACCTGCGCCGCCTGACCGGCGCCGAGGCGCGCGTCGGCTCCCTGGACGTGGACATCACGCGCTGGGAGTTCGCGGCGGACTTCCGCTGGCCGCTACGCATCGACTTCCTGTCGGAGGGGGAGGTGGAGGTCTCCGTGCACCGGCTCTTCGGTGGCGAGCCCGCGCGTCTTCCGTTCACCCCCGGCGTGCCCCTGACGTACTCGGGCGCGACCTTCACCCTGGTTCCTTCGGCCGGGGCGGTCCTGAGCGGCCGCAGCTTCCTCCTGCACCGGGAGAAGCGACGCGATCTCGTCGATCGCTTCCTCGACGACCTGCAGGTGCTCGAGACGACGCCCGGGTCGGGCGTCCTCGGCGTCGCCATGGGCAACGTCGATCCGGACCGGGCCGCCTCCATCGTGAACGCGGTCCTGTCCGCCTACGTGGAGCAGAACCGCCTGCGGAAGCTGGCCTCGGCGGGACAGAACGTCGGCTTTCTCGAGGGCGAGCTCGAGCGCGTGCGCGAGGAGCTGCGCGCCGCCGAGGACCGCCTGCGCCGCTTCGGCGAGACCAGCGGAG
>CAZDYS010000501.1:0-3408 GCA_964509445.1 uncultured Planctomycetaceae bacterium | reverse complement strand
ATCGCGGTCGCGCACATCGCCGGCAGCGCCTGCGACGCCACCACCGTCGCCGCCCTGACCGAGGCCGCCTCCCGCGACGTGCTCCGCATCGCCGCGGTCATCGACGCGAACGGCTCGCGCTCGGGCGCCCTCGCCTCGGGCCTCGAGAGCCGCGGCTTCCTCGTCAACGTCTGGCCGTCCGGCGGCCGCGGCCTCGCCGCGCTCCGTCAGGTGCCCGGCATCGACGTGGTGCTGGTCGCCGAGGAGCTCCCGGACATCGCGATGGCCCAGGTCGTCAGCGAGCTGAAGAACGACGTGCGCACGGCCGACACCCCGATCCTCGCGATCGGCGACCCGGACGGCAGCTACGGCGACCACGTCGCCGCGGTCGTCTCCGGTGCCGACGGCCTCGACGCGGTCGAGGAAGCGACCGCCGGCGGGCTCGACTACGACCGCCAGCAGGCCCACGCCCTCGCCGCCCGCGCGGCCCAGGCGCTGCACACCCTGGGCAACCAGGGCGTCGACATCTCCGCCGCCGCCGGGGCTCTCGCGGGCTCCCTGACCGGTCGTCCGGACGACGTGGTCGGCCCCTCGGTCGCCGCGCTCGGCCTGGCCGGTGGAGCGGAAGAGATCGACGCGCTCCTCGGCGTGCTCGGCGACTCCGCCCGCTCGGAAGAGGTGCGCATCGCCGCCGCGAACGCGATCGGTCACGTCTTCGGCCGTACGGGCTCGGCGGGCAACGGTCCGGTCGCTACCCTGCAGGGCGTCGTCGGCAACGACGCGTCCCTCGCGGTGCGCTCCGCCGCCGCTGCGGCGCTCGGTCGCCTCGACCTCACCGGAGAGATGCGGCAGCAGCTGATCTCCGGAAACTAGAACGGTCCGCCCTCCGGGCGGACGCGAGCCAGAGTAGCTCAGTGGTAGAGCTCTGCTTTCGTAAAGCAGTGGTCACGAGTTCGAATCTCGTCTCTGGCTCCATTCTCTAACTCCTGCCGAATCGCCCACTTCGGGCTGATACCTGCCCCGTAGGGGCAGCGCGGCTTCCTGCTTCAAAAGGGTGGCTATCCACCTTTTTGCCCACGGAGGACCGCATGAACAACGGCACGAGACGAGGCCCCAGGCTCTGCAAGCACAAGAGATCGGGGCGAGGGTACGCGAAGTTCAACGGACGCCAGATCTGGTTCGGACCCTTCGACGACCCGGCGACGCACGTCGAGTTCGCCCGCTACAAAGCCGAGTGGCTGGCTGCCGGCCGTAGGTCGGACGGCGTGACGCAGGACGGCGTCCTGGTTGGGGATCTGGTCGCCAGCTACCTCGTCCACGCCGCGGCCTACTACCGCAAGCCGGACGGAACTCCCACACACGAGATCGTCAACGTCCGCTACACGGCGAAGCCGCTCCTCGAGCTGTACGCGACGCTTCCGGTGGAGGAGTTCACCATCCGGCAGTTGAAAGCTGTGCGCCAGCGCATGGTCGACGGGGGGTTGGCTCGCAGGACGGTCAACCAGCGAGTCGCGAGAGTCGTCCGCATCTTCGCGTGGGGAGCGCAGGAGCAGCTGCTCCGCGCCGAAGTCTGGGGTGGGCTGAAGGCGCTTCGTCCACTCCAGGCGGGACGCTCCGAGGCCCATGAGACGCCGCCTGTCGAGCCGGTCGACTGGAAGGACGTCGAGGCGGTGCTGGAGCACCTCGCTGCACCGGTGCGTGGCCTGGTGCTCCTCCAGTGGTACACCGGGATGCGACCTGGGGAGGCGACGCAACTCTGCCCAACCGACATCGACCAGAGCGGCTCTGTTTGGATCTACACGCCCCGCAGGCACAAGCTCGAGCATCGAGGCAAGAGCCGGGTCGTTCCGCTGGGTCCGCGCGCCCAGGAAGTGCTCAGCCCGTTCCTCCTGCGTGTGCCGCGAAGGGACCCTTCGAAGCCGATCTTCTCACCGCGGGAGGCGTCTGAGTCCTGTCGGCGAAGCAGGGGAACTCGAGCTCCTGGGGAGCGGTACGACCGCTCGAGCTACCGCAGGGCGATCGCGCGCGCCTGCGATGCCGCTGGTGTCGATCGATGGACCCCGAACCAGCTGAGGCACGCCGCGGCTACTAGGATCCGCGCGGAGTACGGAATCGATGCCGCGAGGGTGATCCTGGGCCACTCGTCTGCTGAGACGACCGAGATCTACGCGGAGATGGACCACCAGAAGGCGCTCCAAGTGGCTGAGGAAGTGGGGTAGTGAGCCTCTCTCTCGCTCATCCGTGGCGGATCTTCCGCACCGCCTGCGTGCTCCCCCTGGCCCTCAGGATCTGAGTTCCCTGGTAGGGTGGCAGAGAGTCACGGCAGCGCATTCCCAGCACAAAGCGAGTTAACGGCGACAAGCGATTCGGAGTGGGCCTTCCTAGGAGGCGGCTCGTCTCCTTGCGCAGGAGTCTCTGCGCCAGCTGGAGCAGGTTCTCGGACCGCATGTACTGCCCGCACCAATGGGCCGTCCACTCCAAGGCGAGCGCGTCTTATGACCCCAGCGAGGTGCTCGTCTTCTGCCTGGAATTCAACGTGGAGCCGTGAACTGCCGTCGTTCTGCAGGAGCAGGACACCGAGGGGCGGCTCGATGGGGGAGCGGGGCCCGTCTTGGGCGTGAGAGAACTGTCGCAGTGAAGGAGGAGCCGTCACACGGGCGGCTTTATTCCGAGGGCACTGAGAAGGACCAACTCTTGAGGGGGACCTTCCTCCGCTGCGGTCGACCCTCAACTTCACGACTTCGGTCGGGGATGGAGCTCGGTCCGCCCTCTTCAAGGAACTCGCAGTCGCCGTGAACTGCCAGGAACGCGTTCAGGGCCCCGCGAGGCTCGGCCGAACTGCTACTTCGAGCGTCTGCTGTTTCGCATTGGTCCTCAAGGTGCAAGGTGTTCTAGGCAGGACCGGCAGATCAGATACCTTTTGCTCATACTCTCCAATTGGTGTGGAACTTGGTCGTGCAGGAGCGCGACCCCCCCGCATGCTGCGAGTCCAGAAGGCCCACTACGAGTTCTTCACTCCCGGATCCACGACTTCCGGCACGTTCCCCGCTATCTACTCATCGTGGGATCAGAAGGCCATCGCTCGCCGCTTCGCCTCCTCCGGCTAGAGCCCGCCGTCGTACTCCATGATGGCCGTCCGCTCCTCGAAGCGTCCGAACGCGATGGGGGAGGGCCGGCTCGAGAAGCTATCTGGGTCCTTTCCTCACTCAGTCCAGCTCGGGTCCGTTACAGGAAGCAGGCAGCCGGGACGAATCGGGCCCGCATCGCGTCCTCTCTGGAGCGGACGTCAGTTCTCTCATCGCGGGAAAGTCGGAGCACGTTTTTCCGAGCTTCTGCCGACACCAGCGAGTGTGCCCCCGTTAGAGGACGGAACTAGAGAGCGGTCACCCCTCCCAAGACTTCACACATCTCGCTCGCGCC
The DNA here is from genome assembly GCA_964509445.1 of uncultured Planctomycetaceae bacterium. Classification (GTDB taxonomy): domain Bacteria; phylum Planctomycetota; class UBA1135; order UBA1135; genus CAZDYS01. The sequence continues at coordinate 9 of CAZDYS010000501.1, read as the reverse complement.
CGTGCAGTC
>CAZDYS010000500.1:0-3435 GCA_964509445.1 uncultured Planctomycetaceae bacterium | reverse complement strand
GAACCTCCGACCTCTGCAACCCCATTGCAGCGCGCTAGCCAGGCTGCGCTACGCCCCGACCGGGGGCGGACGTTATAGAGGCGCGTGAAGCCCCCGTCAATCACCGCCTCGCAGCACCTCGGCATGGACGGAACCTCCCCGGGGCCCGAGAATCTCCCCCATGCCGCGCCCCGCACGGTCGATCTGGGTCACGCGCACCTACGCGCGCCGGCGCCACCGGAGCTGGATGATGTCCATGACCTTCGCCAGCCTGGGCTGGGGGACCTGGTGGGTGCTCCTGTTCGCCAAGGCGCTCTTCGGCGTGCGGCCCGCCTCCCTCTTCGTGCCGGGGCTGATCTCGACCGTCTTCGCGATCCTCGGGCTGGCCTTCGCGCTGTGGTGCGTGCGGGCCACGCGCGCCTGGATGCTGTTCGTCGCGATCGCGATCCTCGCGAACACGAGCCTCCTGTTCGTCCCCTGGCTCGCCGCCGAGTGGACGGAGCGCGGCTAGGCCGGCAGCTTGTCCGCGGCCAGGAGCATCCAGGCCCCCGTGGCGGCGGTGCAGACCGTCAGGAACAGCACGGTGAACGCCGCGCGGCGGTGCCAGAGCAGCATCGTCGGTCGCCGCATCGTGATCCAGCCGAGCACGATCGGCGCGAGGTAGGCCACGGTCGTCGTCTTCGCGAAGGCGAGGTGCACCGGGTAGATCCACCCGGCGGACTCGAGGTCGTACAGCGTGCCGAGCTTCTCCGCGAAGTAGATCGTGGTGAGCAGGGAGGTGACCGCGAAGAACACCAGCGTCAGGTGCTGCTTGCGCCTGGCCGCGTAGCCGGTCGCCACGACGCCTCCGAGGAGGACGAGCGTGACGCCGAGGAAGACGAGGAAACCGACGCCCGGGCTCATACCAGTCCGCTGACGAGCCCGTCCATCTCGCCGCTGGGCTCGCGGTTCATCAGCTCCGCCACGGCGGCGAGCGGGTCGCGGTCCTCGAACAGCACCGCGTAGACCTGCTCGGCGATCGGCATCGGGATCCCGCGCGCCTCGGACTCCGGTCCGTAGAGCGCCTGGGTCGTCCACACGCCCTCGGCGACGGACTCCATCTCCTTCAGGATCTGCGCGAGCTTCTTCCCGCCGCCGATCTCCTCCCCCACGTGACGGTTGCGCGAGTGCCGCGAGTAGCACGTTGTCGCGAGGTCCCCCAGTCCGGCGAGGCCGAAGAAGGTCTCCGGCTTGGCGCCGTGGGCCTGCCCGAAGCGCGCCATCTCGACGATGCCGCGCGTGACGAGCGCCGCCTTCGCGTTGTCGCCGAGCTCGAGCCCGTCGGCGATGCCGGCGGCGAGCGCGATCACGTTCTTGAGCGCACCGCCCAGCTCGGCGCCGCGCGGGTCCCCGTGGGTGTAGACGCGGAACTTGCCGGAGGCGATCGAGGCCTGCACGCGCGTCGCGAGCGCCTCGTCGGGCGCGGCGGCGACGACGGAGGCCGGCAGGCCCAGAGCGACCTCCTCGGCGTGGCTGGGTCCGGTCAGCACCGCCAGCGGGCGGCGTCCCAGGACCTCGCGCAGGATCTCGGTCGGGCGGCGGAAGGTCTCGATCTCGATGCCCTTGGTCGCCGAGACCACCGGCACGTCGCCGCCGAGCGCGTCCTCGAACCGCTCGGCCACGCTGCGCAGGAACTGCGTCGGCACCACGCTGAACGCGACCTCGGCGCCGCGCCCCGCCTCGAACGGGTCGGCCGTCAGCCGCAGCGAGTGCGGGAGCTCGACGCCCGGTAGGAACGAGCGGTTCTCCCGCGTGTCCCGCATCGCGTCGACGTTCTCGGGGAACGCGCCCCACAGGGTGGTCTCGACGCCGGCGCGATCGAGCAGGAGCGCGATGGTGGTTCCCCAGCCACCGTCTCCGATCACGAGCGCGCGGTTGAAGCGCTTCCTCACGCCTTCCCTCCCCCGATCCTGGGCTCCGTTCCCGCCAGCATGCGCGCCATGTTCGCACGGTGCCGGACGAACACCAAGAGCATCAGGCCGATCGCTCCGAACACCACCTCGTTCCCGCGCGTCGCGTCGCGCAGGAACCAGGCGGCGATCGGGAACGCGACTCCCATCGCGAGAGAGGACAGCCCCACCATGCGGAACAGGCCGAGGGTCACGAGCCAGACCGCTCCGCCGGCCAGGAACACCAGCGGGTGCAGACCGACCAGCGCGCCGCAGCCGGTCGCCACCCCCTTCCCGCCGCGGAAGCGGAGGTAGAGCGGCCAGCAGTGGCCGAGCACCGCCCCGGCGCCGGCCAGGACGGCGGCCACGCGAGCCTCCTCGTCCGAGCCGTCCGCTAGACGCACGCACAGCGGTCCGAGCCAGAACGCGGGCAGCCAGCCCTTCGCGAAGTCGAGCGCGAAGGCCACGAGCGCCCAGGGACGTCCGAGCGCGCGACCGACGTTCGTGGCGCCGATGTTCCCGCTCCCCACCGTGCGGATGTCGACGCCGCGCAGCTTGCCCAGGAGCAGCCCGAACGGGATCGACCCGAGCAGGTAGGAGGCGAGGACGGCGAGGAGCGTGGGCAGCGAAGGCATCGGGGCGCAGGATACCGATCCGACGAAGGCTGGGCACGGACAGGGCCTGGCGGCCCGCGTAGACTGGCCGCCTTGGGACGGGAGCGCAGGACAAGGGCCCGCATCGTGGGCGTCGACACGGGGGGAACCTTCACGGACCTGGTCGCCTGGGACGGCAGCGAGCGGCGCGTCGTCAAGGTGCCCTCGACGCCGGACGACCCCTCGCGGGCGATCGCCGCCGGGCTGGAGCTCCTGGGCGGGGCCGGCCCGGAGGACCACGTGGTCCACGGGACGACGGTCGCCCTGAACGCGCTCCTCACGGGGCGGGTCGCGCGCGTGGCCCTGGTGACCAACGAGGGCTTCCGCGACCTGGTGGAGATCGGGCGCCAGGACCGACCGGACATCTACGCGCCGCACCCGACCCGACCGGGGGCGCTGGTGCCGCGCGCCCTGCGCTTCGAGGTGCCGCAGCGCACCTGGCCGCGGGCGGACGGGCCCGCGACGAGCCGTTTCGAGCACGTGGACTCCCCCGACCGAGACGCGTTGCGAGCGCTCGCGCGCCGGATCGCCGCGAGCGGCGCGACCTCCGTCGCGATCTGTCTGCTGCACTCCTGGGCGGAGCCCGCCATCGAGCGCGAGGTCGCCGACGCGCTCCGCGAGCTCGACCTCCCCCTGTCCCTCTCGAGCGACCTGCACCCGGAACACCGCGAGCTCGAACGCTTCTCCACGGCGATCGTGAACGCGGCCGTCGCCCCCGTGCTGGAGGCCTACCTGCGCGCTCTGGCGGAGCGGGTCGGCGACGCGCGGTTGAGCGTGCTGCAGTCCAGCGGTGGAACCCTCGAGGCGGAGCGCGCGGCGCGCGAGCCCGTGCGCGTGCTGCTGTCCGGCCCGGCCGGCGGAGTCATCGGAGCGGC
>CAZDYS010000499.1:352-3436 GCA_964509445.1 uncultured Planctomycetaceae bacterium | reverse complement strand
GAGTTTCGAAGATCAGGCTGGCGATCTCCGCCTCTTCGTCGGTCTCGATATTGCCCGGCTCGAGTCGCTCGACCGGGCTGACCATGGCGGTGCGCAGGACGCCAGCGCGAGCGCGCCGAGCGCGAGGCCCGCGGCCGTTCGTGCGGCCCTCAGCCCGCTGCGTCTCGTTCGTGACAGAATGCCAGGATCTCCTGGGCCACATCCTCGGCAACGCGACCCGACGTGTCGACCGTCTGGGCGCAGCGCGCGTAGAGCGGCTCGCGCTCCTTCAGGAGCGCCGTGAGCTCGTCGCGCGCGCGCGGCCGGTCGCGCATCGGGCGCCGGTCGCCCTGGGCCAGCACGCGCTCGAAGTGCTCCTCGGCGCTCGCCCGCAGCCAGACCGTGTGGCACGTCGCCTGCAGACGCCCGAAGGTGTCCTCGCGCAGCACGATGGAGCCGCCCGTCGCGACCACGCTGCGCAGCCCCTCGCCGAGGTAGCGCTCGAGCGCCTCCGCCTCGAAGCGGCGAAACGAGTCCTCCGCCTCCAGCTCGAAGAGCTCCGCCATCCCGAGGCCGGCGAGCTCCTCGACGCGGCGGTCGAGCTCGACGAAGGGCACCTCGAGCTCGCGCGCCAGCAGGCGGCCGACGGTGGTCTTGCCGGCACCGCGCAGGCCCACCAGCGCGATCCGCTCCGAGTGCAGCGTGAGCGGCGCCGAGACCAGCTCGCTCAGCGGGATGCCCGCCGCCTGGGCCTGTCGGGCCAGGACCAGGACGCTGGGGTTGGCCCGTCCGGCTTCGGTCTCGGTCCAGTGGCGCCGGGACACCCCGGCGTCGTGGGCGGCCTCCGTGACCGTCCGGCCGGCCCGCTCGCGGGCCTCGCGCAGGGTGCGCCCGAGGGCGCGGAGAAAGGCATGGACATCCATGGAGTGTGATTTATGATGCCTGGGCAGATCTCATTCGGGAAGTATATTTCTCACTTCTCCTTGTCCGCAGATCCCCCGCCACCACCATGTCCACGACCGCCGCTCCCGCCCCGCCCACGGGTCTCACGCTCACGAACTTCCAGACGCATCCGGATCGCTACCAGCACTGGAAGCTGTCGGTGGACGGCGACCGCGCGCGGCTCGTCATGCAGGTCGAGCCCGACGGCGGCCTGAAGCCCGGCTACGAGCTCAAGCTCAACAGCTACGACCTGGGGGTCGACGTCGAGCTCGCCGACGCGATCCAGCGGCTGGTGTTCGAGCACCCCGAGGTGCGCTGCGTGGTCATCACCGGCTCGGACGACCGCGTGTTCTGCGCCGGCGCGAACATCCACATGCTCAGCTCGAGCACGCACGCGTTCAAAGTGAACTTCTGCAAGTACACGAACGAGACGCGGCTCTACATCGAGGACGCCTCGAAGCACTCGAACAAGCGCTTCCTCGCGGCCCTGAACGGGACCGCCTCGGGCGGCGGCTACGAGCTCGCGATCGCCTGCGACAAGATCCTCCTGGTGGACGACCGCAGCTCCGCCGTGTCCTACCCCGAGCTGCCGCTCCTGGGCGTGCTGCCGGGCACCGGCGGCCTCACCCGCATCGCGGACAAGCGCCACATCCGGCGCGACCTCGCGGACGTGTTCTCCTGCGTCGCGGAGGGGATCAAGGGCAAGCGCGCGGTGAAGTGGAACCTGGTGGACAAGCTCGCGCCGCTGTCGCGCTGGGACGAGTCCGTCGACGAGATGGCGCGCGCGATGGCCGACGAGCTGCCCGCGAACGACGCCCAGGGCGTCGCGCTGGACGACCTCACGCTCGAGATCGAGGAGAACACGTTCCGCGGTCAGCACGTGACCATGGAGCTCGACGAGGGCGCGCGCCGCGCCTCGATCACCGTCCAGGTGCCGGCCGAGGCCGGTCCCTCCACCGCCGACGAGGCGCACGCCGCCGGCTGCGACTGGTGGGTGTTCCGCGCGTTCCGCGAGATCGACCGCATGCTCCTGCACCTGCGCCTCGACCTCCCCGCGATCGGCCTCGTCACCCTGCGCGTCGTCGGCGACCACGCGGTCGTGCGCGCGACGGACGAGCTGCTCACGAAGAGCGACGCGTGGTTCGTCACGGAGGTGCGCAACTTCGTGCGCCGCGTGCTCAAGCGCTGGGAGAACACCGCCAAGAGCTTCTACGCGATCTTCGACGAGGGCACGGCCTTCACCGGCACGTTCGTCGAGCTCGCGCTCGCCGGCGACCGCATCTACCTCCTGAACGATCCGGACACGCCGGTGCACGTCGGGATCACCGCCGCGAACGACGGGACGTTCACGATGGCGAACGGCCTTTCTCGCCTCCAGACGCGCTTCCTCGCCGAACCCGGGCGCGTGGACGAGATCCTCGAGCACGCCGGCAAGGACCCGCTCGACGCGGAGGAGGCCGACGACCTCGGCCTCGCGACCTTCGCGCCGGACGAGATCGACTGGGAGGACGAGCTGCGCCTCGCGCTCGAGGAGCGCGTGAGCTTCTCGCCCGACTCCCTCACCGGCATGGAGTCGAACATCCGCTTCGCCGGTCCCGAGACCATGGAGACCAAGATCTTCGGGCGGCTGTCCGCCTGGCAGAACTGGATCTTCCAGCGCCCGAACGCCGTCGGCCCCGAGGGAGCGCTGCAGTGCTACGGCACGCCGCGCCGCCCGGAGTTCGACTACAACCGCACCTGAGCCGCCGCTCCAACCCCACCGCCAAACCATGTCGAAGATCGACTACGACCAGAAGATCCCGAACAACGTCGACCTCAAGGGCGACAAGAAGCTCCAGCGCGCGCTGGAGAAGTGGCTCCCGGACTACATCGAGTGGTGGAAGGACATGGGGCCGACGGACTTCAACGAGAACGACGTCTACCTGCGCACGGCGGTCAGCGTCGAGCGCGACGGCTGGGCGGAGTTCGGCTACGTGAAGATGCCGGACTACCGCTGGGGCATCTTCCTCACGCCGAACGAGGAGGAGCGTCAGGTCGGCTTCGGGGATCACCTCGGAGAAGCGGCCTGGCAGCAGGTGCCCGGGGAGTACCGCAACATGCTGCGCCGCATCATCGTGACGCAGGCGGACACCGAGCCGGCCTCCGTCGAGCAGCAGCGCCTGC
>CAZDYS010000499.1:0-301 GCA_964509445.1 uncultured Planctomycetaceae bacterium | reverse complement strand
GAGGGCCGGCACCTGTGGGCCATGGTCTACCTCCTGCACGGCTTCTTCGGCCGTGACGGCCGGGAGGAGGCCGACGAGCTCCTGCAGCGCCGCTCCGGCAACCCGGACCACCCGCGCATCCTGGGCACGTTCAACGAGCCCATTCAGGACTGGCTGTCGTTCTTCTGCTTCACGACCTACACGGACCGCGACGGCAAGTTCCAGCTCCTGTCCCTCGCGGAGAGCGGCTTCGACCCGCTCGCGCGCACCTGCCGCTTCATGCTGACCGAGGAGGCGCACCACATGTTCGTCGGTCAGACGG
>CAZDYS010000498.1:0-3436 GCA_964509445.1 uncultured Planctomycetaceae bacterium | reverse complement strand
CGTTCCTGATCATGGGCTACGCCGGCGAGGAGACGCTCGCGCGCTACCTGAAGCAGGAGGAGCGGGACGAGAAGCGCGCGATGCGCTACTTCGTGCAGGCCTGCCGCGGCGTCGACGCGCTGCACCAGCGTCGCCTGGCGCACTTCGACCTGAAGCCCAGCAACATCTTCCTGCGCGGCGACGTCGCGCGCGTCGGCGACTACGGCCTCGCGAAGCTGCTCGTCGACGGGCGCCAGACGCTGTCCTTCGGACGCGGCACGCCGCACTACATGGCGCCGGAGATGCTCCAGAACCGCGCGGACCATCGCGCCGATCTGTACTCCCTCGGCGTGATCCTCTACGAGTGCCTCGCGGGCGAGCTGCCCTTCGCCAAGGACGCCGCGGTCGGACTCGTGGTGCGCGACGAGGACGTGCCGCCGGCCTATCCCGAGGACTTCCCCGCGGAGCTGCAGCCGGTCGTGACGCGTCTCCTGCGTCTGCGTCCGGAGGATCGCTACGACGGCGTCCCGGAGCTGCTCGACGTGCTCGGCCATCCCGTGCGTCCGAGCGACTCGGTGCGGCTGCGCGCCGACGAGCTCTCGGCGGAGACGCGCGCGCTGCAGGTCGGCGCCGCTCCCGCCTCACCGGAGGATCCCGACGTACCGCCCGGCGGAGAGGCGGCGAGCGGGGAGGACCCCGAGTCCGACAGCGACCTCAAGCAGGCCGCCGCCGAGCTCGCGCGCGGGGCCGTCGGCGTGGCGCGCGGCGTGTGGGGCGGCGTGGTCGACCGCGTCTCGAGCACGCAGCGCGACGGCGCGCCTCCTGCGTCGCCGGAGACGCCGGAGGGGCCGACGGCGAGCGACAAGGCGCTCCAGCTGTACGACACCGTGCGCGAGAAGGTCGAGGCCCGGCACCAGCCCGGCGGCAAGCTCACGACCCGCGCGCGGACGGCCGAGGAGGACCCGGAGGAAGGGGAGACGCCGCGCACGAAGGGGGACGCGTCGATGTCCGACGTCGTGTCGGTCGCGACGCTCGACGAACCCACCCCGGATCCGGAGGCGGTCGAGCGAGAGGCGCAGGAGCGCGCGCTGTCGCCGCCCGACGCCCCCTGGCGGCAAGAGCTCGAGCGCTCGCGCAAGGAGCGTGAGGGCGAGCCCCCGGGCCTCCTGGCCGCCACGCCCGCGCTCCCGGACGGGGGAGACTCCGTCGCGACGGTTCCCGTGCCGCCGCGGGCCGAGGGAGGCCTGGTCGGCAACGTGCTGCAGTCGGTGATCGTGGGCGGGGAGATCATGGGGGCGCTGGTGACCGGCCCGTTCCTGGTCGGCCTGCGCGGGACCGCCGCCGGCTTCGACCGCGTGCTGAACGGGGTGCCGGGGCTGATCGGCCGGATGCTGCGGCTCCTGTTGATGATGCTCCTGATGGCGCTGCTCGGCGGTCTGGTGACCCTGGCGTTCCTCGCGGCGCTCTCCCTGAAACCCTGAGCCAAGGGAGGCGCGGGGGCGTATCCTCGTGCGCTTCATGAGCGAGTGGTCCCCCGACATCGTGCGTCTCCAGGCCCGCGAGGACGCCGAATGGCTGCGCGTCGAGCGCGAGTTCTGCGGACGGTTGCTGGCCTACGCCCAGCGGCGGACGGGCGACCTGCAGTCCAGCGAGGACGTGGTGCAGGAGACGCTCCTGGGAGCCGTGCGGGGCATCGACGACTTCGATCCGCAGTACACCTTCGAGCAGTACCTGTTCGGGATCTGCCGGAACCGCACGATCGACCACATGCGTCGACGCAAGACGCGGACGATCCAGGTTCCCGAGGAGGACGAGAGCTTCCGCGGGTTCGAGACGCTCGCGCAGGTCTCCGAGACGCCGAGCGCGATCGTGCGCGGCCGCGAGCTCGGCGACCGCGCGATGGAGCTGCTCGGTCAGATCCTGCACGACTGGGGCGAGGAGACCTGGGAGCAGGGCGAGTGCCTGCGGCTGTGCGTGATCGAGGCGCTGTTCTCCGGCGGCTGGCGGAACCGGGACACCTGGCGTCGCTTCGAGCTGCGCGACGAGACCGCGGTCGCGGGGATCAAGTTCCGCGCGCTGCGCCGCCTGCGTCAGCTCGCCGCCGTCCGCGAGTCGGGCAACGACCTCCTGCGCTTCCTGTCCGCCGCCGAGGAGGGCGCGGACCAGCGGATCCTCGACGTCGACGTGCGCGAGATCTGGCGCGAGCAGCGGATCTCCTGTCCGGCGCGTCACTGGCTCGCGCGGCTGGCCAGCGGGACCCTGCCGGAGGGGCCGACGCTGTTCGTGCGCTTCCATCTCGAGGAGATGAAGTGCCCCTGGTGCACGGCCAACTACGACGACCTCACGAGCAAGGACCGCGAGGCGGAGCTCATGCGGCTGATCGAGCGCGTCCAGGAGTCGACGCACAAGATCCTGCACTCGAAGACGGTCCCGAAGGACCGCCCGCAGGACGGCGAGGAAGCGGGTTCCTGAGCCCGAGGCCCGCGATCCGGCGGGCCTTTTCGCACCTCGAACCGCGCGGCGGGCAGCGTTCCCGGGGGCAGTCCTTAGGATGGCGCGCCCTCATGGACCGCGGACCCCGAGGGTTCGCCCGGCTCGAACGACGTATGAAGCAAACCGTGCAGTTCGCCGCGCTCGGCGCGTGCCTCCTGTTCCCCTCGTCCCTCTCGTCCCAGGCCCCGCTCGCGAGCGCGCCCCCCGCGCTGTCGATCGTGGAGGAGGAGTCCGCCGAGCTCGAGGCGGCACTGGCGGCCATCAAGCCGCACGAGATCCGCTCGGACCTCGCGTTCATCGCCTCCGACGAGCTCGCCGGTCGCGACACGCCGAGTCCGGGCCTGCGCGTCGCCGCGCGCTTCCTGCGCGCCCGCCTGCAGCGTCTCGGGTTCCAGGCCGGCGGACGCGACGGCGACTACTTCCACTACTACAAGCTCGTGCGCTCCGGGCTCGACCAGGACAACACGTTCCTGTCGATGAGCCACGCCGGCGGCGAGGAGAAGCTCACCTTCGGGCAGGGCTACTACTTCTGGCCGAACGGGGTGGGGGAGCTCGAGGCCTACGGCGACCTGGTCTACGCCAGCTACGGCGAGGCCAGCGAGATGGACGGCGTCGACCTCAGCGGCAAGTGGGCGTTCTGCTGGGACAGCGAGATGACGCCGCAGGAGCGCGAGCGCGCCGTGAAGGCCACCGGGGCCGTCGGCATCGTGGTCGCCTCCTCGTTCGAGGAGGACGACGCGCACAACCAGCAGCGCGCCCGCGGCATCGCGCGCTGGGCCGGAGGCAACCGGATGCGCGTGGTGACGGAGGCGGACTCCTCGCTCTATCCCCAGGTGTTCGTCAGCCGGGAGGTGGCCGAGACCCTGTGCGGGTCCCTGAACGCCGCTCCGGAGATCGGTGAGGACATGGAGGTCGAGCTGCGGGACCTGCGCACCCTCGGCGACACGGTCGAGGAGCACACGCT
>CAZDYS010000497.1:0-3445 GCA_964509445.1 uncultured Planctomycetaceae bacterium | reverse complement strand
CGCGGTGCGCGGCCCCGAGGCGAGCGCGCTGTTCGTCCCGCGGCTCGGCTCGGACCAGCGCGACGAGGTCCTCGGCGCGCTGCGGCTCCTGGCCGCCTGCGGCACCGAGAAGGAGGCCGCCCGCGCCTGCGCCCGGCACCTGGACGCGAGCGACAACGGACTGCGCATCGGGGCGATCAACGCGCTGCGCGGGATCCTCGACGGGGCCCCGCCGATCGCGCGACTCTCGGCCTTCGACGCGATCGAGCTGGCGAAGAAGTGGAAGGCGCGCGTCCGGTGAGGCGCGGGCTGGCCGGCGCGCTCGCGCTTCTGGCGCTCCTCGCCTCCCCCGCAGCGAGCAGGCAGGCCGCGAACGACCCGGCCGAGTGCCCCTACTGCGGTGGAGACCCGGCACGGCTGCAGGCCGCGGGGCTGGTGTCCCATGGCGGCTTCGGCTTCGCGCGCATCGACACGGCCCGCACGGACGCGCTCCTGCCGGACCTGGACATCTACTGGCTCGAGTCGAAGCACTTCGAGATCGGCCTGGGCATCGGTCCCAGCAAGGTCGGGACGAAGGAGAAGAAGAAGGTCCGGGCGGAGCTCACGCGCCTGGCGGAGGTCCTGCCCGCCGTGAAGCCGCGGGCGAAGGTGCTCGACCCCTGGCTGCGCGTGCACCTGTACGCGCAGCGCCTGGAGGACACCTACGCGGAGATGCTGCGGATCCTGCAGGTCGAGGAGGACGTGTTCCCGGACGGCACCGGAACCTGGTTGCTCGGGACGCCCTACTGGGGCGAAGGCCCGCACCTCGGCCAGAAGGGCAAGTACGAGGTCCTGCTCGTCCCCAGCGCCGACGACCAGGTGACGTTCCTGCGCGACCAGTTCGGCCTGAGCGTGCGCCACACGCAGAAGTGGAACATCAAGGAGTCGGACTCGCTCTCGGTCGTGATCAACCTGACCGAGGACGACATCCACGGCGACGAACACATCCACAACCACACCGTGTTCAACGTCGTCCACAACCTGGTGGACGGCTTCAAGCACTACTCCTACGACACCCCGCTGTACCTGAAGGAGGGCCTGGCGCACTGGTTCGAGCGCGAGCTCAACCCGGACTTCAACTCCTTCAGCTTCTCCGAGGGAGGGATCGCGAAGAAGGTCACCAAGGGAGACTGGGACACGGCCGTCGCGAAGCTGGTCCAGCGGGACGAGGCCCCGCGTCTCGCGGAGCTCGTCAACCTGGACGGGTTCGCGGAGTACGAGCCGCGCCACCACCTCGCCTGCTGGTCGATCACGGCCTTCTTCCTGGAGCGCTACCCGGACGCCTACGCCCAGCTGACGCAGGCGCTGCACGGACGCAAGGCGGCGAACGGGGACTCCGACGGCAGCGACATGCGGGACGCGCACCGCAGCGCGATCAAGGCGGCCTTCGGCAAGAGCTACGCACAGATCGACGCGGAATGGCGCGCCTGGGCCCTCGAGCGCTGACGCTTTCGGATCCGCTTGTCCGCCGAGGCACGGCGGGCCGATAAGCTCGGGTGGTGACCTCGCTCCGCTCGTCCCTCGTCGCGCTCGCCCTGGCCGTGGGCACGCCCGCCTGCCTGGCGCCGCCCCCTCCGATCGTGGTCGAGACCCCCTTCGGCGACGTGCGCGCGGAGAACCAGGACACGGCGGACCAGATCGCCGGGCTCCTGTGCGATCTGTCGCCGCGGGTGCAGGCGCTCCTGCCCGGCTCGCAGGAGCGCTCCGTCGACGTCTGGGTGCAGGAGGAGCTGCGGGTCTACCGCCATCGCGCGCGCCCCGAGAGCGTGCGCGGCTTCACGCTGCTCGCCGACGAGTTTGACGCGCGCCGCATCCACCTGCAGGAGGACGGCCAGTCTCCCTGGTACCTGGCGCACGAGCTGGTGCACGCGCTCATCGACGAGGAGTGGTCGACGCTCCCGGGAATCCTGGAGGAGGGACTCGCGGACGTGATCGCCGAGGAGCTCAACCCGGAGCAGCGCATCCAGATCCGCGCGCACCGCCTGCTGAACGCGAGTGCGTTCACGAACGGGCTCGAGCTCGAGGTGCTCTTCCGCATGCCCGACGCGGGAGCGGTCGGCGCGTCGCGCGACGACGACCTGTGGCGCGAGCGCTCGCTCGAGCTGCGCCGGCGGCTGGTCCTGCGCCTCGCCGACCCGATCGACCAGGAGACCGCGCGGGAGCTGCTGACCACCGATCGCACGCGCCTGCATCACCGCTGGCCGGAGATCCCCGAGGCGTACTACGGATTCGCCTGGCTGCTGGTCGCCCGCATCCACGAGCGGTCGGGACTCGGGGGCCTGTTCGGCCTCTGTGCGCGCGCACGCGAGGAGGGCCACGACCTGGTCCCGATCGAGTGGCTCCTGGAGGCCGCCGACATGACGCTCGAAGGGCTCGACGCCGCGTTCCTCGCGCGCTGCTTCCGGCGCGACGAGTTCCAGCGCGCGCTCTACCTGCGCCCCGAGGCGTTCACCCAGGCCGCGCTGCGCGGCCTCGAACCGCTGGAGAACGCGGTCGACACGCGACAGCTGTTCTTCCTGGCGCGGCCGGCCTTCGTGCTCCCGGACGGAGGCCGCGTACCGATGAGCTCGATCGGCCCGGTGCGCCAGGAGATCAAGCGACGCTGGAGCGCGAGCTCCCTGCGGCCGGATCCCCGCCGCTAGCGGTCGCTCGCAGCGCCGTCCCGATCGCCCTCGCGCAAGGCGACGACGACGGCTTCCCGCTCCGCGACGTCGCGCGTGTCGAAGCGCTGCTCCGCGACCAGCCCGTCGTCGGAGGCCAGGGACAGGACGTAGGTCCCGTCCGGCAGCGTCAGCTCCGTCTGCAGCAGACGCTGCGGGTCGGAGGAGGTCGCCCAGCGGCGCCGCAGCACCACGCGACCGGCCTCGTCCATGACCGTCCCGTTGAGCTTGGTCTCGCCCACCAGGACGCGCGGCGCCTGGACCTCCAGCCGCAAGGCGCGACCCGGCGCGAGCGCCACGGACTCGGCGCGCGGCGCCCCTGCCTCGAGCGTCAGCGTGCGCTGCTCCAGCGCGTGGCCGGGCGCCCAGACCTCGAGCACGTAGGTGCCGGGCCACAGCGACGCGAGCACGCGCTGACCGCGTCCGTCCTGCGGGGCGCCCATGTCCAGGTCCCCGGTGTCCAGCTCGACGCCGTCCCCGGTCAGCCGGAGCTGGGCTCCCGCCACGGGCTGCGCCGCCGTGTCCGTGATCGCGAGGTGGAGCGTCGTCGGTTCCGGCAGGACGAGGTCGCCGAGCGAGAGCTCCGCCTGCGCCGCGAGCGTGAAGAGCCCGAGCTCCCGCGGGGGTCGACCGGGCAGCGCGAGCCGGACCAGCGCCGGGCCGGCCGGCAGGCCGCGCAGGCGGAACGCCCCGGTGCTCGGGTCGAGCGGAGCGCGGAGCTCCGCCTCGTGATCGCGCACGCGCACCTGGAGCCGGGCTCCGTCGAG
>CAZDYS010000496.1:0-3451 GCA_964509445.1 uncultured Planctomycetaceae bacterium | reverse complement strand
CTCCACGACCACGAGCCCCGCGCAGCCGGCCGCCTCGGCGCTGCGCGCGAGCGCACCGAGGTTGCCGGGGTCCTGAAGGCCGCAGGCGACGACGACGAGCGCGTCCGGCCCGGCCGGAAGCTCGCTCCAGGGACGCGCCGGCGGAGCGGGAGCCAGCGCCAGGACGCCGGGCGCCGTGCGCAGCCCGGAGACGCGATCGAGCAGCTCGGCGTCCACGGGACGGACCTCGAGGCCGGCCGCCGCGAAGGACGCGGCTCGCTCGGGCCGCTCCTCCGACACCAGCACCACCTCCGGCGCCCAGCCGCTCGCCAGGGCGTCCTCGACCAGCCTCTCGCCCTCCAGGACCACGGAGTCCCGGTCCTTTCCCTGCAGGACCGCCCGGACCCGCTTGAGCAGCGGATTCGAGGCGGAGCGAATGGTCTCGGGGGGCGCCACGCCGACAGGATACGGGCAGGACCCGGAAAGAAGATCCCGGGGGCTCCAGGAACGCCGCGAGCCTGTCGACCAGAGAAACCCCGGCTGGGATATCCTGAGGAGCCGGTTCCACCCCACCGCCATGCCCGTTCTCCGCACCAACCGCTTCCTCCGCGTCAAGCTCGACATGGTCGGGCGCTGCCAGCTCCGGTGTGTGATGTGCCACTTCGCACACCCGGACTTCCAGGAGAGTCAGATCACCATGGAGCGCGACCTGCTCGAGAAGGTCGCCGCCGATCTGTTCCCGATCGCGAACGACGTCGTGCTCTCCTCGAGCGCGGAGCCGCTCCTGGCCCAGGATCTCCCGCGCGCCCTGGAGCTCTGCCGCGAGCACGACGTGCCGTCGTTCCACTTCTCGACGAACGCGATCGGGCTGACGGACAAGATCATCCACAAGACGATCGACGTCGAGATGCCCGTGCTCACGATCTCGATCGACGGGGGCACGAAGGAGACCTTCGAGGCGATCCGTCCGCCGGCCAAGTGGGACAAGATCATGTCGCGCTTCGACCGGCTGAAGGAGCTGAAGGAGGAGCGGTCCGCGCGCTTCCCGGTCGTCAGCGCGACGACCGTGTTGATGCGCAAGACGATCCGCGAGATGCCGACCCTCGTGCGCGTCATGCACGACAAGGGCGTCGAGCAGATGAACTTCGTGCACATGGGCGTCATCGGCGGACTCGGCATCGAGGACGAGTCCCTGGTCAACGACCCGAAGCTGTCCAACGACATGCTCGCGGAGACCAAGGAGCTGTGCGACGAGCTCGGCATCCAGGCCACCATGCCGTTCCCGTTCCCCGAGAACTTCGGCGGCTCGATCGACGAGGAGGGCCAGATCGTCGACGCCGCGCGCTCGGACGAGGGCGGCGGCAGCGCCATGGGCGAGGAGGACGAGGCGGACGTCGTGTACGACACGTTCTCGGTCGCCGAGTTCATGAACCACAAGAACAAGGAGTTCCTGTTCCCCGTGCCGGAGAAGCAGCACCACAACCGGCGCTGCTACTTCCCGTGGTACTACATCCACGTGAACCCGGACGGAACGGTCTTCCCCTGCGGCTCCTGGTTCGAGTTCTCCACGTTCGGCGACTTCAAGACGCAGACGTTCCAGGAGATCTGGACCGACGAGAAGTACCGAGAGCTGCGCCACCAGCACATCGCGATGGAGCACCGGGACGTGTGCGCCAACTGCACCGTCGCGAACATGGGCCGCCCCGACGTCCTGGCCTCTTTCAGCCACCGCGCGAAGATCAAGCGCGAGTGGATGGAGGAGAACTCGTCCAACGGGCAGGCCTGAGCGTTGCCGACCGTCCGCCACCTCGAGCTCGCGGCGCCCCTCGCGGACGCTCCCCTCGCTCCTTGAGCCAGCGGCGCCTGGAGGGACGGACCGCGCTCGTCACCGGAGGCGGGTGGAACATCGGACGCGCGATCGCTCGCCGCCTGGCGGCGGAGGGCGCGCGCGTCGCGATCTGTGGTCGTCGTGAGGAGCTGCTCGAAGAGACCGTCGATCTCATTCGCGGCGAGGGCGGCGAAGCCATCGGTGTGCGCACCGACGTGACCGTGCTCGCCGAGGTCGAGGAGCTCGTCGCGCGCACCAACGAGGCCTTCGGTCCGATCCACACGCTGATCGCGAACGCGGGCGGCGGCGGAGGCTACGACCCCATCGACGTGATCGATCCGGAGTGGTGGGCCCACGTGATCCGCCTGAACCTCGTCGGCACCTTCCACTCCGTCCGTGCCGTGCTCCCGCAGATGCGGGAGCGCAACGCGGGGACGATCGTGACCTCTTCGGGTGGAGGCGCGTGGTTCCCGCTGCTCGACGTCCACCTGACGGCCTACGCCGCCGCCAAGGCCGGGGTCTGCCGGCTGACCGACCAGCTCGCCGCCGAGCTCCTCGACACGAACATCCGCGTGAACTGCCTGCAGCCGGGGCTCGTCTGGAGTCCGGACCGCCTGCGCGAGGTCGAGGAGGAGGAGCGTCGCACGGGCCAGCCGCACCCCCAGCGCGAGCACAACCACCCGCCCGAGGACGCCGCGGAGCTCGCGGGATTCCTCGCGAGCGACGAGAGCGCTCCGATGACAGGACGCCTGGTGTCGGTCGACGACACCTGGTGGCGCGATCCGGACAAGGTGCGCCAGGTGTCCGAGAGCCTGCACCTCTACTGCCTGCGTCGGGTGGAGCTTTGAACCACGCGATCGGCACGGTCGTGCGCGGAGACGCGCGCGTCTACCACGTGTGCCTCGACGAGAGCGGCGAGACCCGTCAGTTCGCGCCGCGCGGCAAGCTGTTCGACACGCTCGACGGAGGGATCAAGAACCCCGTCACGGTCGGTGACAAGGTCCGCGTGATGCTCGACGGGGATCCGCCGGCGGTCGAGGAGGTGCTGCCGCGCCGCAACTACCTGCCGCGCATCGCGTCCTCGCACGACCCGCGCGAGCAGATCCTGTTCTCCAACGTGGACCAGCTGTTCGTGATCGCCTCCGTCACGAAGCCCACGTTCTCCTCCAACCGCACCGACCGCATCCTGGCCGCCTGCGAGTACTACGAGATCCCCGCCAACGTCGTGCTGAACAAGGTCGACCTCGACAAGGACGACATGACGGCCCAGCTGCGCGAGACCTACGAGGAAGCCGGTCTGCGCGTGATCGAGACCTGCGCGACGGATGGCCGCCTGGGCGAGCTGGACGAGCTCCTGCGCGACTCCATCTCGGTGTTCTACGGCGCATCGGGTGCCGGCAAGTCGACGATCCTCAACACGCTGCAGCCCGGGCTGAAGCTGCGCACGGGGAAGATCAGTCGCTACTGGGAAGCGGGCAAGCACACGACGACCTTCTCGCAGATGCACGTCCTGGACGCGCTCGAGTGCCGCGTGATCGACACACCGGGCATCCGCGTGTTCCGGCTCGCCGGGATCAACAAGGCCGAGCTGCGCGACTGCTTCCCGGAGTTCGCACCGCACCAGGCGCGCTGCCGCTTCCCGGA
>CAZDYS010000495.1:0-3455 GCA_964509445.1 uncultured Planctomycetaceae bacterium | reverse complement strand
CGGTGCCCGGCCCCGCGCGCAGCGGGCGGAACGGCTTGCCCGTCCGCCAGGCCTCGCGCACGAGCTCCGGCTTGTCGCGCAGCGTGTGGAACGCGACCCAGGCGCGCAGCGGCACGACCTGGTGCTCGGAGAGAGAGCGGAGCGCGTCACGACGCAGCGCCGCCGCGGAGACCGGCAGGAGCCCCGCCTCGCGCAGGAGTCCGATCCACTGGTACAGCGGGCGGCCCCAGTAGGCGTCGGCGGCGGCGACGCTCACCCCGTCGGTCAACCAGGGCTCCCGGGACGGTCCGAGGTGCGTGAGCAGCCAGGCCCGCGCGACCGCGGCGCCCGCGTCGTGGGGCAACCCCGGCGCCAGCACGACGTCCACTGCACGACCGACGGGATCGACGGTCGCGAGCGCGCTGCGGCCCGTGTGCGCGAGGAGCTCCTCGTAGCTCCCGTGCGCGCGCACCCGGAGCGCACCGGAACGGTCGTCCTCGTCCGGGAACCAGCCGCGCAGCGTCTGGAGCGCGGCGACGCTGGCTGCCCCGTAGGCGTCGAGCCGCTCCGCCTCCACGTCCGGCCCCGCCTCCAGTACGAGGTCGTCGAGGTCCAGGACCTGCGCCGGGCTCCAGGCCGCGCGACGAGCCGCGTAGTCGACCACGGCGAGGTCGTTCGACGCGCCCGCGGGCGACCTCTCGGCGGTCGGCTTCGCGGCCAGCAGCGCGTCGCGCGCGATCCCGCCCGCGTCGAACGTAGTGAGGCGCGGTTCCCAGGGGGCCGGAACCCGGTCGAGGCGCGGCGCGAGACCGCGCGCGTCGAGGCCGGCGTAGAGCACGAGCGGCAGGTGCGGCCGCTCCGGATCCGGCCCGACGGCGAGCACCGCGTCGGTCGGGTCGGCGTAGACTTGGCCCAGCGCCTCGAAGGAGGTCCCGTCGGTGCGCATCCCGAAGGCCTCCGCTGCGCGGACGATCGCCGGGTCGTCGAACAGACCGACCAGCACGCGCGCCGCGCCCGCGTCTCCCTCCTCGCCCCCACGCGTCACGCGGAAGCCGGTGCCCTTGTCGAGGAAGCCCGCCAGGCGTGCGGAGGCGTCGGCGAGGACCGGGTCGTCGCCCGGCACCACCACCTCGAACCGACCGGCGGCGAACAGCTCGTAGTGCAGGCGCCAGGGCCCGGCGGGCTCCTCGGCCGAGCCGCAGGCCGTGACCAGCAGGCAGGGGAGGCCGAGCCGGACCGGCAGCGGCAGCTTCGCGTGGCTCCTCATCGCAGGAGATGGTAAACCCGGCCGCCGCCGATGCGCATCGCTCTGGCCCACATCCGCCACGCCGAGACCGGCGGCGTGGAACGCTTTCAGAACCACCTCGCCGCGAGCCTGGCCGCGCAGGGTCACGAGGTCACGCTGCTGTGCCGGCGCCACTCCGCGCCGCCGCACCCGGAGGTCCGCATCCGCCGCCTGCATGGACTCGCGCTCGGCAAGACCTGGCGGATCTGGACCTTCGCGCGGGACGTGGAGCGCGAGGTGCGGCGCGAGGACTACGACGTCGTCCTCGGGCTCGGGCGGATCTGGTCGCAGCACGTGATGCGTCTGGGCTCGGGCCTGCACGGGACCTATCTCGCGCTCGCCCACGACGCGAAGCAGTCCCTGCTCGAGCGCCTCTCCGGTGGAGGCTGGACGCGCCATCGCCTGACCCTCGCGATCGAGCGCAAGGCCTTCGCGGCGCCGGAGCTCGCGCGCGTCGTCGCCAACTCGCACATGGTCGCGCGGGACGCGGAGCGCACCTACGGAATCGGCCCCGAGCGCCTCGAGGTCCTGCACAACGGCGTCGACCTCGAGCGGTTCTCGCCGGAGCGACCCGGTGCCGAGGTCCCGGCGCGAGCGCGCCTCCGCCGGGAGTGGGGTCTGAAGGACGAGCTGGTCGTGCTGTTCCTGGGCACCGGGTTCGGACGTAAGGGGCTCGACCTGGCGCTGCGCGGCTTCCGGGGCCTGCGCGACCTCCGGCCCGACGCGCGCCTGGTCGTGGTCGGTCGCGACGCCGCCCCGGGTCGCTTCCAGGACCTGGCGAGCGAGCTCGGGATCGAGGACGCGGTCCGCTTCGCGGGAGAGCGGACGGATGCGCCGGACTGCTACCGAGCCGCGGACCTGTTCCTGCTGCCGACGCGCTACGACCCGTTCGCGAACGCGACCGTCGAGGCCCTGGCCTCGGGGTTGCCGGTGGTGACGAGCACGCAGAACGGCGGGCACGAGGTGATCGACCCGCGCGTCCAGGGCTCGGCCGTGACGCTGTCCGACGGCCCCGCGCGGATCGCCGAGGAGCTGCGGTACTGGGCCGACGACGAGGTCCGCGCCGCGGGCTCACTGGCCGCTCGCGCGCGAGCGGAGGAGCACCCGATCGAGGACAAGATGAAGGCCGCCGAACGACTTCTGTTGGACGTGGCGCGAGAGCGCGCCGGTCGTTGACAGGCCCCGGGCGCGCCCAAAGGATGGCGACTGTGCCGCGGCCCCGCGGCCTCCCCTCGTGAACGCGCTCCCCTGTCTCGGCCTGCTGACCCTCGCCCTCAGCCTCGCGGCCTCCTGGTGGGGACCGGGCAATCACCTGGAGTTCGCGCACCGCGTCTACCGCAGCCGACGCCGCACGCTGCCCAAGAAGGTCGCGCAGCTCCTGTTCGAGCAGCGCGAGGCGTACCTCTACGGCAACGTCGCCGCCGACATCGTCAACTTCAAGGCCTGGGGCGGCCACTACAACCACTGCCACCGCTGGACGATCGTCGCCGAGATGCAGGAGCTCGGCGAGACGCGCGCGGAGCAGGCGTTCTGCCTCGGCTACCTCTCGCACCTCGCGGCCGACACGATCGCGCACAACCACTTCGTCCCCTACCACCTCGCTCGCTACGCGCGCTCCAAGGGGCTCGGGCACCTCTACTGGGAGATGCGCGCGGACCGGTTCGTTCCCGAGGAGCGCTGGAAGGTCGTGACGAAGCTCAAGGAGAACAAGGAGCTGGACGCGCTCGACGACCTGGTGAACCGCACCGTCCCGAAGAAGGCGCTGTCGATGCGCACGAACAAGCTCGTGTTCAACCACCTGCTGCTGATCGCCGAGCGCGATCGCTGGCGGCGCGGCGTCGATCGCCTGCACGGGATGGCCTGGGCCCCGCTGGAAGAGAAGTTCCTCGAACGCTTCCGGCGCGCCGCCGTCGCGCGCGTGCGCCTGGCTCTCTCCGGAGGGCTGGATGCGCTCACCCACCTGGACACGAACGGCAAGGACGCGCAGAGGGAGGCCTGGAAGGCTCGCAAGCGCAACCTGTCGCGCTTCCGCAAGAAGCGACGCGCGGAGGAGTCCGCGGCGTTCGCGGCGCGCTACCTCGAGGGCATGGAGTCGCCTCCCCCCTCCTCCGGCACGCCGCACTGGTAGGCCCGAGTGTTCGGAGTCCTCCGGAGGAACGTCGAGTTCCGTCGCATCTGGCTCGCGCAGGTC
>CAZDYS010000494.1:0-3459 GCA_964509445.1 uncultured Planctomycetaceae bacterium | reverse complement strand
CATCGACTTCGCCGTCAACCGCGGCGTCGCGGACCGCGATCGGTGCGCGGTCGGCGGGCACAGCTACGGCGCGTTCATGACGGCCAACCTCCTCGCGCACTCGGACCTGTTCCGCGCCGGTGTCGCGCGCAGCGGCGCCTACAACCGCTCGCTGACGCCCTTCGGCTTCCAGTCCGAGCGACGCACCTTCTGGGAGGCACCGGACACCTACTTCGCGGTGTCCCCCTTCATGCACGCGGACCACATCGACGAGCCGCTGCTCTTGATCCACGGCGAGATCGACAACAACTCGGGCACGTTCCCGATGCAGTCCAAGCGCCTGTTCCAGGCCATCAAGGGCCACGGCGGGACCGCGCGCCTGGTGATGCTGCCGGGCGAGAGCCACGGCTATCGCGCGCGCGAGTCCGTGCTGCACGTGCAGGCGGAGACGGTCGACTGGTTCGATCGGTTCGTCGTCCGCGCGGAGCCGCGCATGAGGCGGCCCGCCGAGCTCCAGCGCCAGGTCGTCCCGGCCTCGGACACGGACGGCGCCCGCTAGACCCGGAACCTCCTTCCAGGAAAGGACTTCCAGGGTCCGCGGGGATCCGATCGGCGGCCCCGGAGATCGAGCTGCGGCGCTACGATGGGCGGGCTGTCGCGGGGTCGCTCCCCGCGTGCGGTCGCCCCCAGCGCCGGCGTTCCCTCCTGCCGGCTTCCCCCCCGTATGCCCTCCCTCGCCTCCGTTCTCCTCCTGGCCGTCGGAGTCGGTGGATCGTTCGATCTGCCGACCGCCATCGGTCTCGAAGTCGAGCGCATCGAACGACCGGTCGCGGTCGACCCGGACGGACCGCGCTTCTCCTGGCGCATGCAGGACCGCGACCGCGGCGCGCGCCAGAGCGCCTACCAGCTTCGCGTCGCGACGACCGAGGCGCTCCTCCTCCAGGGCAACCCGGACCTCCTCGACACCGGCAAGCTCACCTCGCCGCGCACCGTGCACGACGCCGGCGTACCGTTCCTGCCGAGCAACGCGACGCTCTGGTGGCAGGTCCGCATCTGGGACGAGCTCAACCAGTCCGGCGGCTGGAGCGCGCCGGAACCGTTCGGCACCGGGCCGGTCGGCATCGACTGGACCGCGCAGTGGATCTGGGACGGCAGCCCCAACGGGCTCGCCAACGACTACTGCTACCTGCGCAGGGAGTTCTCGCTCGCCCAGGCTCCGGACGAGGCGCGCGTCTACGTCTCCGCGCACGACGACTACGTGCTGTTCGTGAACGGCGTCGAGGTCGGCCGCGGCCCGGCCCAGACCGACCCCTACGAGTACGGGCTCTACAACGCGATCGACGTGACCGCCCACCTGACGACGGGCACGAACGTGTTCGCCGCGCGCGGGCACTTCCACGGCGCCGGCGGTGGGTGCGGCATCCTCGGCGAGCCGGGGTTCCTGCTCCAGGCGCGCATCGAGACGCCCGGAGGCACGACCACCGTCGTGTCCGACGCCAGCTGGAAGGTCCTCGAGACCACCCCCTTCGACGAGACCGCGCCCATCCGTGGACCGATCTTCGCCCTCGCCACGGGGGTGGAGATCTTCGACGCGCGCCTGGAGCCGGTCGGCTGGGAGTCGGTCGGCTTCGACGACTCGAGCTGGAGCAGCGCCACCACCGTGACGCCCGCCTTCACGCTCCACCCCCAGCTCGTGCCGATGCAGCGCACCCTGGGATTCGTCGACCCGGTCTCCGTGCAGGAGGTCGTCTCGGGCGTGTGGCTGGTCGACTTCGGCGTGAACCGCGCCGGCTGGCCCGTGCTGACCGTCAACGAGACCAGCGGAACCGTCGTCGACGTCTTCTACTCGGAGGAGCTCGAGGGCGGGCGCATCGTGCGCGACCGCGACCAGATCACCGACTACTGGGACCGCTACATCAGCGCCGGTGGCGTGGACGAGGTGTTCGAGCCGGACGTCAAGTACAACGGCTTCCGCTACGTCGAGATCGAGGGCCTCGGCTCCGCCCCCACCGTGCAGCTGCGCGAGACCTCGCACATCGGCGTCGAGGTCGGGGCGTTCACGTCGGACGAACCGCTGTACGACCAGATCCGCGACCTGTGCGTGCGCACGCAGGAGAACTGCGCGCAGGGAGTGCTGACCGACTGCCCGCAGCGCGAGCAGAGCCAGTACTCGGCCGACTCCTACATCCAGGGACGCAACCTGCTCGCGAACTACCGCGACGCGAACCACCTGCGCAAGGTCGTGCGCGACATCGCGAACTCCGACCTGGGCGGCGGCATCCTGCGCAGTCGCTATCCGTCGGAGAGCACCAAGTCGATCCCTGAGTGGGCGATGTTCTGGATCGAGGCCCTGGCCGCCCAGACGTTCCTCGCCGACGACGAGGGGCTGCTCACTACGTACTACCCGCTGGTGAAGAACATCCTCCTGGGCGTCGACGCGTTCCGCGACCCGGGGACGGACGTGATCACGAACATTCCCGGAGGCGTCTACTCCTGGATCGGGATCGACACCTCCGGCGCGGCCAGGACGACGGTCAACTGCATGTTCCACCAGGCGCTGCTGCGCGGAGCGGAGCTCGCGCTGCTCCTGGGAGAGACCGCGGACGCGGCCGACTTCACCGCGCGCGCCGCCGCCCTGCGCGCCGGGATCAACGCGGAGCTGTTCGACGGCGTGGACCGCTACCGCGACTCGACCGGCTCGACCGAGTTCAACTGCACCTCCAGCGTGCTCGCGCTCGCCACCGGCGTCGTCGAGCCGCAGTTCGAGGACGCGGTGCTGGAGTACGCCAAGAGCTTCTCCGGCGGCCCCGACTCGCCGGTCGCTTCGCTCTACTTCTTCCGCGAGCTGTTCGACCGGGGCGAGGACGCGTTCGCGCACGAGCTCCTGCAGCGGAGCGGCGAGCTGTGGAAGGGCATGCTCGAGGCGGGCTCGACGACCGCCTGGGAGGTCTTCACCCCCGAGATCTCGCTCTGCCACGGCTGGAGCGCGTTCCCGATGGAGATCTTCGCCACGCGCGTGCTCGGCATCCGTGCGACCTCCCCGGGCTACCGGACCTTCGACCTGCGCCCGGGCCTGGGCCCGCTGGGTCGCGCCGAAGGGAGCCTGTGGACCCTCAACGGGTCCGTCGACGTGCGCTGGACGAAGACCGATCGGCGCACGACGCTGCGCCTCACCGTCCCCGCGAACACGACCGCGCGGGTGGTGTTCCCCACGGACGGCTCGGAGCACTACCGCATCCGCTCCGGCGACATCGTGATCTACGAGGACGGGCTGTTCGTCGGCGGCGTGAACGGCATCCAGCCGGGCACGAACGAACCGGACGGGCTCGCGCTGGAGGTGGGAGCCGGGAGCTACCTGCTGCGGTTCGAGCGCATCTGGAGCCTGACGGGCGCGACGTCCCTGCCGCGCGGGCTGCGGGCCGGGCCTCCCTAGCCGCCGCTCTCCGAAGCCTCCACGAGGCGCTCCGTCCAGGTCGCGGT
>CAZDYS010000493.1:0-3460 GCA_964509445.1 uncultured Planctomycetaceae bacterium | reverse complement strand
CCGCCGGGGATCAGCTCGGGCGCCAGCCGGCGGTGCTGGAGGCCTGGGGGCCCTTCACCGGCGAGGTGTCCGTGGTCGGCGCTCGCGGCGTGGACGGGAACGTCGTGCTCTACGAGCCGTTCGGGAACGCGCACGCGAACCAGGTGCTGGACGTCACCCTCTGGCCGGCGCCGGTGTCCCGCGAGACGCGCGACGCCGCGCACGCCGTGGCCCGCACGGTGTTCGAGGGCCTCGACGTCGTCGGCACGCTGTGCGTCGAGATGTTCGTGCTGCCGGACGGTGCGATCCTGGTGAACGAATTGGCTCCGCGACCGCACAACTCCGGGCACCTGACGATCGACGCGCACCTCGTCAGTCAGTTCGAGCAGCAGGTGCGCGCCGTGTGCGGCCTCCCGCTCGGCAGCGTCGAGGCGGACGCACCGGCCGCTGCCATGGCGAACCTCCTCGGCGACCTGTGGGAGGGAGGCGAGCCCGACTGGGCGGCGGTGCTCGCCCGGCCCGGCCTGCGCCTGCACCTGTACGGCAAGGACGTGGCCAAGCCCGGACGCAAGATGGGGCACCTGGTCACGACCGCGGCCTCCGTCGAGGAAGCCGAGGCGAGCGTTCGCGCCGCGCGGGCGGCTCTGGCGGGTCAGCCCGTCGTCTCGCGCTAGCGGCCCGCGAGGCGAGGCGGCTAGTCCGCGACGCCCTCGAGCACGATCTCGAACGGGTTCGCGATGCCCGGCGTGTCGTGCGGGATGCGGAGCACCGCCGTCTTCGCGCCCGAGCCGCTCGTCGGCTCGAAGGTGACCCGCAGGGGCAACGTCGTTCCGCGCGTCAGGCTCGCACTCCCGAGGCAGCTGGTCGAGACGCGCGTGCGCATCACGTTGGCGGTCTCGGCGTGGAACGTCAGCTCGATGTTCCCCAGGCCGCCGCTGCACAGGTGACAGTAGCTCATCAGCGTCCCCTGCTCGCAGGCGGTCCCGCCGTCGCAGTTCGCCCAGCAGCGGTCGAGCGGCGGGCAGTAGTCGTGCGTGTGGTTCGAGCCGAAGTTGTGTCCGAGCTCGTGAGCGACGACCACGAAGTCCCAGTTCGAGGTGCTGGCCGCGCCCGTGAAGCTGTTCCAGTCGAGTCCGCCGTTGAGGTTGGCGCTGACGCCGAAGCCGTAGCTCTGGTTGCACAGGGCGGACACGTAGGCGATGCCGCCTCCGAGTGAGTCGCCGCTGAGGAAGTGCGCCAGGTCGGCGGACGCGGGCCAGCCGCCCGCGGTCCAGGAGTCGCGGAACTCCAGGAGCAGGTCCTCGACGTCGCCGCCGCCGTCCGTGGAGGTCCACGGGTCCGCGCCGTCGTAGAGCCCCAGGTACGCGATCGAGAGCTCCGTCTGCAGCTCCGCCTCGTAGACCTCGGAGATGGCGGCGATCAGCAGCGTCGCGTAGGTGCCGGCGTCCGTGGTCGAGTCGAAGCGATCCGAGAAGGCCGTGTCGGTCTCGATCGCGAGTCGGCAGGTGGGGGGGCGATAGCCCACGATCTCGAGCGGCGCGGTCTGCGGCTCGTCCTCCTCTCCCTCCGGACCGCCGTCCGCCCCGGGAGCGACCGTGCCCTCGGACGGAGCGAACAGCGCGCCGCGACAGGGCGGTCCGTCGGCGAGCGCGTCGACGCTCTCCAGGAGGAACGCGTCCGGCGCGCCTCCGGGAGCCGCGGCGCGGGTGATGCGCTGCGTTCCCTGGGGCGACTGGATCCAGCCGATCGGACCGTGCGCGGAGAGCCCGACGAAGGCGTGCACCTCCGGCGTGTCGGCCACGTGTCCGCGCCACAGGGTGAGGCCATTCAGCCACTCCTCGAGCGGCTGCTCGAGGTCCTCCCCGTCGATGCGGACCACGGCGTCCGGCGTGAAGGGAAGCTCGACGCTCTCCAGCTCGAGGGGCAGGGAGCCGCCGCCGGCCAGCGGGAGCTCGTAACGAAGCACCGCGGCGTCCGGGAGCGAGGCGCTCGGCGTCGAGCCGGCGGCGCTCGCGGTGAGCTCTGCGGTGGGGGTGCTCGCCAGCGAGGCGTCGATGCTCAGGCGGAAGTCGCGCGTGTCCCCGGTGAGGGTGAGCGCGTCGAGGGAGAGGGGAGCGAGCCCCAGGTTCTCCACGAGCAGCGCGACGGAACCCCCGTCGCTGCCCAGACCCACCGTGGCGTCCGGGGCGATCGTCGTGTTGCTGGGCGAGAGCCGCACCCCGATCAGGGAGTCGCCGGTGAGGTCGTTCTCGATCACCTCGACCTCGTACATGGCGCCGTCCACGTCGAGGCCCGGGCTCGCCTCGAGGAACACGAGCTGCAGCATCTCGTCGATCTCCTGCTCGGCGTCGTCGATCACCTTGACCGTGAGCGTGCGCGTGGTCGGGTCCGTCGGGCCGAAGGTCAGGAGCGGGTCGACGATCCGGAAGTCGGTGCCCTCGGTCGCCTCCGCACCTTCGAGGGCCCCGACGCGGGCCGACAGCGTCGTCTCGAGGACGTCCCCCGGAGCGAGCACGAGCTCGACGTCCAGGTCGAAGGTGCCCTCGTCCTCGGGCACGTTGGGCGAGCCCGTGACGAAGCGGAGCTGGGCCTCGTTCGCCTCCTCGATGGTGAGCTCGTGCACGAAGCGCACGCGTTGCCCGTCGAAGAGCTCGAGCTCGGCCGTCTCGTCGGGGCCCTCGATGCGCCCGTCGTCGGCGAGCGGGATCGCGACGAACTGCGAGCCGGCCGAGGAGCCGACCGGGAACACGACCTCGGTGCTCGCGGGGAGCGTGAAGTCCGTGCCCGGCGTGGCGCTGCCGGCCGCGGAGGCCCGGAGCTCGTAGCGAACCTCCTCGGCGAGCGGCGCGCTGGTCTCCAGCACGACCTCCACGCTCGCGCTCGTCCCCTCGGCGGCGCTCGAGGCGGCCGTCGCGAACGTGATCCTCGGCCCGTCGTCTCCACCGCCGCCGCCGCTGGTGCAGCCCGCGGTCGCTCCCAGGAGGAGCCCGAGCCCCGCGAGCGCTGCCCCCGTCCGTCGCCTGTCGTGCATCTGTTCCACCTTTCGATCCGCCTCCGAGGCCCCGAGGGGAACGGTCACGCGGAACGGGTGGGGGACGAAGGCCGGCGACGGTCGCCTCGCCCGGTCCGAGTCCCCGCGGGCCACGGCAGTTCCCCTAGCTGCCGCAGGCTCCTTCGGTCACGCCTCGAGCGTGGGAGGAGGCGAACCGGGCTTTTCTGGCCTCCAGGGGCTGCTTGCGGGGGCGGGATCGCCCTGGAGCGGGCCGGAGCGAGCGGCCCGCCGGCCTCGGCCCGCGCTCGCTTCCGCTCTGCCCGGGAGGCCTGCGTCACGGTCCCCGTCCCTGCTTCGAAGAATCCGCAGCTCGTGAATCCCTGCGGCCCGCCTTGTCGAACTGTCGGGGACGACACGGAGCCCGGGGACGGGGCCTCCTTCCTGCAAGCGCGCGTTTTTGCCAGAGAAGGTGGATTCCTGAAACAAAAT
>CAZDYS010000492.1:0-3463 GCA_964509445.1 uncultured Planctomycetaceae bacterium | reverse complement strand
GGACGATCTCGCCGTAGCTCGCGCTGACCGAGGCCGCGAAGATCTACCGCAAGCCCCTCAACCCGTTCGTGATGTTCGATCCCGACGCCGGCGAGTCGCCGATCGCGGGGGACGTCACGAAGTCCGAGTACAACCAGAAGAACCGAGAGGACGACGAGCTGCGCAAGATGCTCGACCGCCCGATCGCGGACCTGGAGCTCTCCGTCCGGGCGCGCAACTGCCTGGACAGCGCGAACCTGATGACCCTGCACGACCTCGTCACGATGAGCGAGAGCGAGGTCATGAAGCTCAAGAACCTGGGCAAGACCAGCCTCACCGAGATCAAGAGCCGACTCTCGGAGCGGGGCCTGAGCCTGGGGATGACCGTCTCCTAGAGGAAGCCCGATGCGTCACCGCGTAGCAGGAAGGAAGCTTGGCCGTACCACCAGTCACCGCATCGCGATGACGCGGAACATGGCCTGCTCCCTGATCGAACACGAGCGGATCGTCACGACGATCCAGAAGGCGAAGACCGTGAAGCCCTTCGTCGAGAAGCTGATCACGCTTGGCAAGGACGCGAGCCAGCACAACCGCCGGCGTGCGTTCTCCAAGCTGCGCTCCAAGGAGGCCGTGCAGAAGCTGTTCGACGTCCTCGGCCCGCGCTTCGCGGAGCGTCCGGGAGGCTACTGCCGCATCCTGCGGCTCTCGAAGCCGCGTCTGGGCGACAACGGGGAGCGCTGCATCCTCGAGTTCGTCGAGCGCTCGGTGGTCGAGGAAGCCCCCGCGGAGGCTCCGGCCGAAGCGCAGGCGGCCACGGCCAACGCCTGACGCCTTCCGGCCCCGCGAGGGTCGCCACTACCGAGACCGGGCCGTCCTTCGCGGGGCGGCCCGGTCTCGTCGTTGGAGCCCGGCCCGCGCGGTCGCGTGATCTCGCGCGGAGGTGCGGCCGCCGCGTCTAGCGCGCCTCGCTCCAGAACGCGTCGGCGGACAGGAACTCCGCGAGGGCCTCTGCGGCGACGCGGTGCCCCTCCGCGGTCCAGTGCGGGTTCTTGCGGTAGTAGAGCGGGACACTCGAGGAGGCGTGCGCCTCGCGCAGCACAGGCAGGAGATCGAGCGCGGCGATCCCGTGCTCCTCGCAGATCCCGGCCAGCCTGCGGTTCGAGGCGCTCGCGTCGTGCTTCGAGGGATCGAGATCGCGCTCGGCCATCGTCTCGGCCCACAGCTCCTGGTCGACCTGGAGGTGGGAGGGGATCATCATCAGAGCCGGAACGGAGCCCTCGGCGCGCACGCGGGCGCTCCAGCGACCGAGCAGGCGGCGCGTGATCTCCCAGGCCGACGTGAGCTTCTTGTTGGGCCGGCTCCGCATCATCCAGAGGTGCGCCGGGTAGAACACCCCGACCTGCTCGTGGAGCAAGCCGGAGGCTTCCCAGCGCTCGCGCACCGAGTCGATCGTGGCGAGTCGGT
Organism: uncultured Planctomycetaceae bacterium; assembly: GCA_964509445.1. GTDB lineage: Bacteria > Planctomycetota > UBA1135 > UBA1135 > CAZDYS01. The sequence continues at coordinate 2,020 of CAZDYS010000492.1, read as the reverse complement.
GGAAGACCAGGGCGTAGAGGGCGCTGTGCGTGTCGAGCCAGTCGTGCAGCTCGAACCGCGGCTCGTAGACCACCGGGACCGGGCGCGTGCCGAGCAGACGGTAGGGGACCGGGACGCCCGCGAGCTCGAGCCCGCCGTCCTCGGTCGGCAGGAAGTAGGGCTTCTTCTTGCCGTACTGCTCCGCGCTCCCGTTGTTGACGACGTCGTTCGGGACGGTGAACGCGAGCAGCACGACGTCTCCGCCGTAGCGCACGCCCTCCTCCTCGTAGGTCAGGACCTCCTGGTCGGTCCCGTAGCCGTTCACCCCGAGGTTCACGACGTCGACGTCGAGGAGCTCCTCCAGCCGATCCGCGAACAGCTCGCCGCGATGGACACCGTCGCCCATGGTGAAGGAGTCACCGATCAACACGATGCGCCGGCGGCCCTCGGGACGCTCGAAGGGCGTGTCCTCGTCGCGGTAGCCGCGCGCGTTGGTCGCGATCTCGTGGGAGAACTCGACCACCTCGTTCACGGTCCGGGCGGAGGGCTTGAGCTTCCAGCCGAGTCGCTCGTCGTACAGGCCGATGCGCTCCTGGCTCACGAAGTCGTCCTTGAGCTTGGCGCCGGGATGGACGTGGAGCCCGAGGTACTGCGGCGCCAGCCAGCGCGAGGCCAGCTCCGCCGTCGACAGGGCGACCGTCAGTCCGAGCCCCAGGGCGCCCAGCTTGCGCAGGAGGCGAGGGCGCCTGGCGGGCGAAGCGGAGTCGGCGTCGCGCACCGCGGGGCCCGCGTCAGATCCGCGCGAGCTTCGCGCGACCCTTGCCCAGGAGCCTCTCCACGCCCGTCGCGAGCTCGGCGCTGATCTTCACGCCGTGGCGCTCGCCGGCGCGCACGCGGCGCACCTGGCCGTCGAGGCCCTCGATCTCGAGGAACAGGCGCTTGTCGCCCCGGTGGGCGGCGACGAGGTCCGCCAGGGCGTCGACCTTCTCGTGGTCCGCGTGGGACAGCGAGATCAACAGGCCGCCCCGGAAGTCGGTCAGCGCCGCCTCCAGGTCGAGCACCTGGTCCAAGAGGAGGCCGACGGTCGAGGTGTCCTCCTCGCTCCGCTCCTCGAGCTTGCCCTTGCAGATCACGAGCGCGTCGTCGATCAGCCCCTCCTTGGTCTCCTCCCAGGTTCGGGGGAACACGGTGACGCCGACGCCGCCGTGCAGGTCCTCGAGCCGGAAGCGCGCCATCTTCTTGCCCTTGCGGGTCGTCGCCTCTTTCAGGCCCACGATCAGGCCGCCGAGCGTGACCTCGGCGCCTCCGGCGAGCTGCTGCAGGTCGCGCGTGTTCGTCGTCGACAGGATCGAGAACAGGCCCGCACGCTCCTCCAGCGGGTGACCGGAGAGGTAGAAGCCGAGCACCTCGTGCTCCATCCGCAGGCAGTCCGCCTTCGGCAAGGCCTTCGTGGCGTCGATGCCGTCCGTGGCGGTCTCGGTCTGGGCCGGCTCGTCTCCACCGAAGAGGGCTCCCTGTCCCGACCGGCGGTCGTCCGCGGCCCGCGCGCTCTCGGTCATCGCGCCGTCCAGAGCGGCCAGCACGGCGCCGCGGTTGTGTCCGCTGGGGTCGAACGAGCCCGCGCGGATCAGCGCCTCCCAGGCCAGGCGCGTCATCTCCTGCGGGTCGATCTCGCGCGTCAGGTTGTGGAGCGTGAGCGGGCGCTGGTCCTCGACGAGCTTCGCGCGCCCGACCTCGAGCGCCTCAATCGCCTTCTGACCCGTGCCCTTGATCGCTCCGAAGCCGAAGCGGATCGCCTCGCCCTCGGGCTGGAACTCCCAGGTCGAGCGCTCGACGTCCGGCGGCAGCACCGGGATGTCGCGCAGCTGGCACTCGTCGACGAAGTCCTTGATCTTGTCGGAGCTCGACATCTCGCAGGACATGTTCGCGGCGAGGAACTCGATCCGGTGGTGGGCCTTCATGTAGGCCGTCTGCCACGTGATCAACGCGTAGGCGGTGGAGTGCGACTTGTTGAAGCCGTAGCCCCCGAACTTGACGATGT
>CAZDYS010000491.1:0-3465 GCA_964509445.1 uncultured Planctomycetaceae bacterium | reverse complement strand
GCCGCCGCCTGTGCCGCGATCCGGAGATCACGGTGACGGGCGCGAGCCGCACGGACACCGGTGTGCACGCCGGCGGCACGCACCCGAGCGGAGCCCCGGGCGGGCAGCTCGCGTCGTTCACGACAACGCACGACCCCGCGACGGGCGTCGGGTGGTCGCCGGACCGTGAGCCGGGCGTTCTGGTTCGTGCCCTGAACGCCGAGCTGCCGCGCGATGTGCTGCCCTCGGCGGCCACGCCGAGGAAGCCCAGCGCGGACAGCAGGCACGCGCGGCGGTCCGCGCGGCGCAGCCAGCCCGGCAGGAACGCACAGCCGAGCGCGGCCGAGAGCGAAGCGCCCATGCCGTAGGGGATCGACAGCGCGAGGAACAGGACGGCGAGGGCGCGTGCGAGCGGCGCGCGACGCGCTTCCCGCAGGCCGTGGTCGAGCAGGACGGCGACGGCCAGCTGGTGGGGGACCAGGAGGCGCTCGTTCGTCTCCAGGCCGAACAGGGTCCCGACCGGCTCCGCGATCGAGGCGGCGGTCGTCAGCCAGGTGAGTCCGACGAGCGCCGCGGCGAGCGTCCAGCGCGCGACCCGCGGGCTGGGCTCGTGGGGGAGCGGGTGCCCGGGGACCAGGCTGGCCGGGAGCGTCGCGAGGCGCAGGCCGGCGATCGCCGCCCAGAGGAGCAGCCACCAGGCCGACACCGTCGCGTCCGGGCCCTGGATCCCGCGGACCACCGCCAGGAACACGAAGGCCAGTGCCAGACTGGTCGCGAGGGTGCGCGGGAGCTCGCCGAGTCCGTGTCCGCCGGGACGGCCCGCCGGCATCCAGGACAGCAGCGTGCGACCGACGAACAGGAGCGCGAGCGTCGGGGCTCCGGCGAGGAGGAGGTCTTGTCCGCTCAGCCGCAGCGCGAAGGCGGGCTGCGAGGAGAAGAACAAGGACAGCGCCTGCAGCCCGAGGGCGAGCACGGCGGTGAGGAGCAGGAGCTTGGCGCTGGGCCGGAACACGACCCGATCATGACGGAGAGCTCCTCCATTCCAAAGTTCGACCTCGCCGTGGGCGTCCGCCCCGTAGAATCCCGCGCCCATGCGCGTCGCCGCCTTCCAGTTCGACGTGCGCCGCGGCGAGGTGGCGCACAACCTCGCCCGCGTGGAGGAGGGCTTGCGCGAGGCCGCCGAGCGCGAGGTCGCGCTCGTCCTGCTGCCCGAGATGTGGGCCACCTCCTTCGTCTCGGACGAGGACGACGAGGGCTGGCTCGCGCGTTCCGACGAGGCGGTCGACCGGGTCCGGGACCTCTCGCGCACGCTCGGCGTCGCGGTCGCCGGCAGCGCCTTCGCGCGCGGCGCGCCGGGCCAGCGACTGCGCAACCGCCTGAGCCTGTTCGTCGAGGGCGAGGAGCTCCTCGGCTACGACAAGGTGCAGCTGTTCTCTCCGACGGCCGAGCACCTGGGGTTCTCGCCCGGGACGCGGACGCCTCCGACGGTGGAGTTCGCGGGCGCGCGGCTGTCGGGGGTCGTCTGCTACGACATCCGCTTCGCGCAGCTCTTGCGGGCTCCGTTCGAGGACCGGGCCGAGCTCCTCCTGGTGTCCGCGCAGTGGCCGGACGGGCGCGCGCCCCACTGGCGCGCGCTGTGCGTCGGCCGCGCGGTCGAGCACCAGTCCTACGTGCTCGCCGCGAACCGCACCGGTCTGGACGTGATCGGACGGCGGAAGCTCGAGCTCGCCTTCCCGGGGAACTCGCTGGTTGTGTCGCCCCACGGGGAGGTGCTCGCGGAGGGGCAGGGGGCGAGCGGGCTGGTCACGGCCGACCTGGACCTCGCGGTCGTCCGCGACCTGCGTCGCGCCGTCCCGGTCCGGCTCGACGAGCGGACCGACCTGGAGCCCGCGCCCTAGAGACGCCTGGCGGAGGGTGGCGGAACGAATTTCCGTCGTCTCCTCCCGTCTCCTGCAAGGGCCGCGTGCCCTTGTCGCAAGGGCCTTCAATTCGGCCCCGAGCGCAGTCGATACGGCGACCTCATCCCCGTCCCGTCCATGACCGCTCTCCACCCTCAGGAAACGGTCTCCCACGGCGCACCGCCTGCCTCGGTCGCCACGCTGGGAGCCCGTCGCCAGGCCGTCTCCTGGAAGTGTCGCCTCCGCGCGTTCTTCCTGGTGCTCGGGCTGTGGGCGCTGGCGGCGACGAGCGGAGCAGCGAGCCAGGCGCAGGACATCGGCGAGCACACGCTCAAGGCGGCCTACCTGGAGAAGTTCCAGAAGTACGTCGTCTGGCCGAAGGGAGTGTTCGAGAAACCCGAGTCACCGTTCACCGTCGCTGTTTGGGGCAAAGATCCGTTCGGCAAGGCGCTCGACAAGGTCTTCAAGGACAAGAGCTACGGCGACCACCCGGTCCGCGTTCAGCGAGTGAAAGAGGAGCTCGCCGACCTGAAGAAAGCGCAGATCGTGTTCGTGCCGGATGCGAACAAGGGGGACCTGTCGAAGATCGCGAAGGAATTGAAGGGGAAGCCCGTGCTCCTCGTCACGGAGTCGAAGGGGCTGGCGCAGAAGGGAGCGATCGTCAATTTCTACCTCGCGAGCGCGAACGTGCGCTTCGAGGTGAATCCGCAGGAGGCGAAGCGAGCGGACCTCAAGATCAGCTCGGCGCTCCTGAAGCTGGCGCGCATCGTGGAGGACCCGAAGTGAACCGGCTCCTCCACGCGCTCTCGATTCCGCGCAAGCTCACGCTGGTGATGTCGCTCACCTCGTGCGCGACTCTGATCGCCGTGTGCATCGCGTGGCTCGGGTTCGACTGGAGCTCGCACCGCGAGGACCAGGTGCGCGAGGTCCGGCTGATGTGCCAGATGCTGGGGCAGACGGCGCGTCCCGCGCTGAGCTCCGGCGGAGATCTGCACGACGCGCTGTTCGCGCTGCGCGAGCACGAGGGCATCCGGCGCGCGGTCATCCACGACGCCGCGGGGGACGTGCTCACGCGATACCAGATCGACGACCACGCACCGCTCTCGAGCGCGGACCTGGGCCCGGAGGAGCACGGCCACCGCCTGACCGACGGCTCCCTCCTGGTGTGGACCTCGATCCTGGACGGGGACGGCGCCCTGCTCGCGCGCGTCGGAGTCGAGTCCGACCTGTCGATGCTGCGCAGCCGGCAGCTGGAGATCCTCGGCATCGTCGCGCTCGTGCTCGGGCTCTGTCTGGCGCTGAACATCGCGCTCGCCTATCGCCTCCAGGGGCCGATCTCCGCGCCCATCCGCACGCTGCTCGACACCGTTCAGGCGGTCTCGCGGGAGAAGGACTACGGGCTGCGCGCCGAGCGACTGACCTCCGACGAGGTCGGTCTCCTGACGGACGAGTTCAACGGCATGCTGGCGAGGATCCAGGCGCGCGACGCGGAGCTGGAGAACCACCGCGGGAAGCTGGAGGACGAGGTGGAGGCGCGGACGCGCCAGCTCCGTCTGCGCAACGAACAGCTGCGCGCGTCGATGGAGGA
>CAZDYS010000490.1:0-3472 GCA_964509445.1 uncultured Planctomycetaceae bacterium | reverse complement strand
CCTGCACCTCACGCGTCCCGCCGTCACGATCCCCGACCGTGAGAAGCTCGGTGTCGCGAGCCACCTGGACGCCGCCAAGGGAGCCTACGTCGTCAAGCCGCACGACCCGTCGCGACCCAAGGAAGGCACGATCATCGTGCAGGGCACGAGCACGACGGACTCGATGTACGAGCTGCTCCCGCGCTTCCTCGCCGGAGAGGGCCCGAACGTGAAGATCGTCCAGGCCGTCTCTTACGAGCTGTTCGAGATGCAGGACGCCGCCTACCGCGACCGGATCCTCCCGCGCGAGGACTGGAACGACTCGACCGTCGTCTCGAACGGCGGCCGCCGCACGATGCACGACTGGCTCGCGAACAAGACCGCGGAGCGCTTCGCGATGACGTCCGACTGGGACGACCGCTGGCGCACCGGCGGCAGCGTGGACGAGCTGAAGGTCGAGGCGAAGATCGACCCGGCCAGCCTGTGGGACGGCATCGCGCGCTTCGCCGCCGCCCGCGAGGAGCGACTGGCCGAGCTGCGCGTCTAGGCACGCGGGCCAGGGAGGCCCTCCGCGTCCTCCGGGTTCCCGCCCGGAGGCTCGGGAGGACCTGTCGAACCTCGGAGAGCGGGCTAGGATGGCCTGCTCCCCCGAACCCTCGACTTCCCATGCTCGCAACTCGATCGCTCGCCCTCGCCGCGCTGCTCCTCTTCCCCTGCACTCGAGTCGAAGCCCAGCGCGGTCAGCGCCTGGACCCCGGACGGTCCGCGAGAGCCTCCGCCGTCGCCTTCACGCCCGGGAACCTGCTGGTCACGGACGCACGCAACGTGCGCGAGTACACCCGGGACGGAGAGTTCGTGCAGCAGATCCCTGTCCCGCACCCGGACACGACGCGCTACGACGCGACGGATGCGGTGGTCGATCGCCGCGGCCGGCTCCACGTGCTGAACATCGCCCCGTTCTCGAACGACTACATCTCGACCTTCGACACGGAGACCGGAACCTGGGAGCACCATCCGATCACGGCGTTCCTCGGGAACATCAGCGACGGCGACCTGCACATCCGCGGTGAGGTGCTGTTCACGAAGTCGCTCGCGATCCCGCTCTCGGACTTCGTTCCCGTCCCCATCCCCCAGCCCGCGTTCCTCTCGGTCGCCGAGTACGTCGTCGCGCAGTCCGGCAACCTGTTCGGGATCAACGCGGGCTCGCCTCGCTTCGAGGTCTGGGAGCTCGACCCGCTCGACTTCAGCCTGCTGCGAACCCGCACCCTCCGGGATTCGTTCGGGTTCCGCTTGAGCGCGCGCGGCCTGGCTCTCCCCCGTCAGGGCGGGATCTTCGCCGCGGACTGGGACGGGCGCATCTACGAGTACGACGACGACGCCAACTACCTGCGTGACGTCCCGACGGGTGCGAACAACCTCACGAACATCGACGTGTCTTGGGACGGTCTGCTCACCGTGGGCAGCCGGTTCGGACAGGTCGTCGTGACCGACCGCTCCCTGTCGTCGATCCTCACGTTCCCGGTCGGGGGCAGCCTGCTGTACTCCGGCTTCGTCCCGCCGCGCGAGCTCCGGATCGACTTCGACACGAGCTTCGGAGCCGAGGTCGCGCTGGAGAACGGTCGGATCGTCGACGGCGGCGCGCTGTTCGACGGGCTGGTGGAGATCGAGGGCACGGCCGCATCGGGCAACCGCGCCGCGCTCTTCGACTCGGCACCCCTCGGACCGAACGCGTTCGCGGACGACCCCGACCTGCTCGTGGACAAGGGCAACGTCCTCATCCTCCAGGAGGCGGGAGCGCAGTCCGTCGCGGGCGTGTACGACGAGCCGGACGACGACCGCTTCGGAGGGACGTTCCGCATCGTGTTCCCGGGAATCCCCGTCGCGCCCTGCTCGATCGACCTGATCGACATCTGCCCGGGCGTGACCGAGGACGCGTTCCTGACGCTGGTCGACGAGCGCGGCCGGGAACGGCGCTACCACGTGCCCGCCGGCTGGACCGAGGACCCCTTCCTGGAGGGTGGCGCGGGCTGGAGGACGCTGGACCTTCGCTCGACGGCCCCGCAGCCGGGTCACCAGGCGATCGCCACGGCGTCCGAGGACGAGGGCTTCGACGCGGGCGCGGTGACCGAGCTCCGGATCGAGCTCGAGGGGTCCGGCGCCATCGACGACCTGGTCTTCCAGCCCTGAGGATCCAGCGCCAGATTCGCGAAACGGAATGACCGGGGCCGACGTAGCGCGGGTCATGAACCGAATGCTGCGTACGACCCTCGTCCTGGCGGCCGCCCTCTGCGCGAGCTGCATCCTCGTCTCGAGCTGCGTGATCGTGAAGGTCGACGGCGAGCGCATCGCCGAGGAGGTCTTCGGGGATCTGCTCGACGGCGGAGGCCAGACCCCGAACGGCTTCCGTCACGGGGAAGTCGACTTCTCGCTGCGGGGGAGCCCCTTCGGGAAGACGGCCCAGCTCGAGATGGACTTCGACTGTGCCGAGGAGGACGTCGACGCCTACTTCGAGGCCGTCTGCGAGGAGGTGGAACGCAACCTGGTGGACGAGCGCGAGGGCGTCATCGAGACCGTGACCTCGGACGGACTGCGCCGGCGCACGATCGAGTACGACACCGACGAGGGACGCGGCGCCGTCGAGGTGGCGGTCCTCGACGTCGAGGACGCGGCGGTGCACGACTACCGCCTGTCGATCGAGCTCCGGGAGTAGGCGGGACCGGGGAGCGGCCCGGCCCGCGGGCGGCGACATCCGGTCGCGCAGCACCTTTTGAGCGGCCGGATCTCGTTCGTATGCTCGCTCGGCATGAACGCCGAGCTCCGCACCCCTCGCCTCCTCGCCCCTCTCGCGCTGGCCCTCGTCGCCGGCTGCGCCACGACCCCGGACTACTCGCGCGCCCTCGGCGACGGTCGCAGCCCGCTGCTCCCCGTCCCGGCTTCGGACGTGCCCGACTTCTCCCAGGAGTGGGAGATGCGGGACGACATCCTCCCGGCCCTGGAGGAGTCGATCGCCTGGACGCGCCGCCAGCACGCGCGCCAGTTCTTCCCTCAGGCCGGGATCACGCACGAGCGCGCGCTGGCTTCGCTGGAGCGCTTCCGCGAGCTGCTCACGACCAGCCTCGGCCCCGAGGACTTCCAGGCGGCGATCGTCCGCGAGTTCCAGGTGTTCCAGAGCGCCGGCTGGAACGGGCGCGGCGGCGGCGTGCTCTTCACCGCCTACTGCACGCCGATGCTGCGCGGCAGCCTCGAGCGGGTTCCCGGGTACGACCACCCGCTCTACGCGCTGCCGCCGGATCTGGCGAAGGCCGCCGACGGATCGGTCCTCGGCTGGGACACGTCGCTCGGACGCATGCCCCTGTACCCGTCACGCGGTGCGATCGAGGCCGGAGGTCTCCTGGACGGTCAGGACCTCGAGTTGGTCTGGCTCTCCGACCCGATCGACGCGTTCCTCGCGCACGTCAACGGCTCCGCCTTCGTGAAGCTGCCCGACGGGACG
>CAZDYS010000489.1:0-3480 GCA_964509445.1 uncultured Planctomycetaceae bacterium | reverse complement strand
CGAGCTGCGGCGTCATGTAGCTCCCGCTCCCTTGCGCCACCGCGTTCTTGCGGTCGAGCCCGGTCGCGTAGGGCGTCAGGCCTCCGTTCGTCTTGTCCGCGACGCCGTCCTTGCCGAGCAAGCTGTCGCGGACGGAGAGCTGGGCCGAGAGTTCGATCCGCTCCGTCATCGCCGTCCCCTGCGTGATGATGTGCCCATCCTTCACCCAGCCGCCTACGGCCCAACACTCGGTGACGTCGATCGCCCGCACGCGCTCGGCGATGGCCTCTTCCATCGCGGCCAACGAAGAGGTCGCGGCCTTACAGTACGGCTCGATCATCGTGAGCGTGTTGCTGACGATCGCTTGGCTACGACGCGACTGGAAGATCGACGGCTGGAGCCCCTCCTTCATCTTCTTCTGCAGCCCCTCGACCGTGGGATCCTCGGTCGCATAGAGGATCGCGCCGAGCTTCGCGGCCCAGAGCCAAAGCGAGAAGCACTGCACGAACAGCGTGAGTGAGACCTCCTGGAAGCTCGGATAGAGCGCGAGGTCGGGGTACTGCGGCCTCTCGGGACCGCTCTCGACCAGGAAGGTCAGCATGTCCTCGGTCCGTACGTCGAGCAGCGCGTCCACCTCGTTCCGCAAGTGTTCGACCACGCCGTCCGTGAGCGCCTTCGTCCAGTGTCCGCGCAACAGCCCGCCGACGTGATCGCTGAAGTTCTGGAAGTGCGCGAAGATCTCCGCCTGCTCGCTCTGGGTGATCGCCTGCTGTACTTCCGTGCTGGTGGCGCGCTTCAGATCCAGCACCCAGTCGTAGGTACTCCCGGCGGCTTTCGGAGGCGCGCCCAACAGGCGCGGAAGCATGCCGACCGCCGCGACACCGGCTGCGGCTCCCGCGCCGACCGCACCGCCGAGCGAGAAGGCGGCCAAAGTGAGCACGTTGAAGATCCCGTCCCACCACTTGCTGTGGGCGACGCCGCCGTCGCTCGGAGGAGGCGGAGGCACCGGGTACTTCAAGAGCTGGTACCACTGCGGCTTGCGCACGCCCTCCGCGAACGGCTCGTCGAGCCCGGCGACGTAGGGGCTGCCGCACGCGGCGCGTGCCTTCCACTGCGCCGCGAGCCCGAGGCGATCTCCGGGGGGCTCGTGAGGGTTCAACACGGAGAACAGGGGCCCGAGATGGGCTGCCTCCTCTTCGCCCTTCGTCTTCGTGCCCGACAGGATGGGCACGAGGAACGTCAGCACCTCTTCGACCTCCTTCGGCACGGGGGCTGCGGTGCGCACCGCGTCACGGACGATCCAGCGCAGCTCCCAAACGCCGTTGACCGGATTTCTCTGAAGCTCCATCGCGGGCTCGGTCGCCTTGGTCGCCCCGCCGGCGTCCGTCGAGTGCCCGGTCACCAGCGCCGCCGGTACGTGACTCAGGCTCGGATCCACTCCGTTGTCGTTGAAGTTGATCGTGAGCAGGTTCTCCGGATCGACGTCGTCGATCACGCGGTCGTAGCTCGCGATCGCCTGCAGCTGCCCCTGCTCTCCCGAACAGTCGCGGTCGTCCGTGATGTCACAGTCTGCCCGCCAGAACTCGAGCAAGGTGACTCCCCGCGTGGAGACTCCGGGTGCCTCGTCCTCCGCGGGAATCCCCACCGTCACGTTGAACATGCGCCAGGGGTCGCTGCCCATCTGAGCGGCTGCGGGAAGGCTCAGCGCGCCGTTCACGCACGACGGCCCCTGAAGACGAACCCAGATCCGCTGCCCGGTCTGATTGAGGACGGTGAGAGAGAAGCGAGTTGCCATGAGGAGCTCCTGGTCTGCGGTCGGCCTACTCGCCGACCTCCCCGTCGCCGAACGTGTGCTCTGCGTCGTCGTCCTCTTTCTGCTCGTCCTCCCCCGGGGCCTCTCGGTCGTCCTGCAGCACGGAGAGGCTGTCTTCCGCCGCCGTCGAATCCCGCTGATCTCGCCTGCTCAGCTCCACGCTGTCGAGGCTCGGCGGGCCGTCCTCGACGCCAGCGTCCTTGCAGCAGTCCGGCTTCCACGACTCCAGCGTCCGCTTGATCGCGTTCTCGATCTTCTGGACACGCTCCGTCTTGGCGGCCCGACTGAGCGCCCACCGACCCAGCGCGACCGTGACGCCGGCGATGATCCCGATGAGGATCTTCTCGCCCAGGGTGAGCTCCTGGACCTTCACCTTGACGATCTTCGGCGGCACCTCGAGCCCACCCCCGACGTCGAAGTTGGGCTTCCCTTTCGAGTAGTCCACGGGGATGTCGTGGTAGCGATCGGTGCCCGTCCCCTCGAGGGTGATCCCTCCGGAGATCCAGTTGCAGATCGTGTGGTCTGGGAGCCCGAAGTCGCGGAAGAACATCAACCGGCCCTCCACGCCGCCGTTCTTGTCCGCCGGCCAGGCCAGGAGAGGAAGAGGAGCCTTCCACTCCCAACCGACGACAGGCTTCCCGTCGACCTGCACGGAGACCTCGGAGAGCAGGATCTTGCCGTTCTCGTCCCGCTCCGGGTGTTCCGGAACGAGGACGCTCACGACCGGCCCCGCCTTGACCTCTTCCCCGTCCTCGTCGACCTCGTCGCCCTTCTCGACCCCGTCGGCGTTCTCGAAGCTCCCGTCGGGCTGTACGTACCCGCGCAAGGCGATCGGCAGCTCGTACTTCCCCTGCCACGACCCGAGGCTGCCGTTCAAGAACGGCTCCAGGACCCGGTAGACCTGCGGATAGTTGCAGGTGAACTTGCCCTCTTCCGCACCCGGCTGCTTGGCGAACCCGAGTTGCTCGGTGAACCAGGCGTTCATCGTGCGAAACGAAGGCACGTCGAGCATCCGCAGCAGGTTCTCGGTGTTCGAAGAGTCGGGCGGGTAGAGCGGCGCGTCCTCCTGGTACTTGTACTGCAGGACGTTCTGGATGCCTCGAGTCGTTGCCTCGTCCTGGAATCGCTCGAACAGGTCACGCTCCGAAGCCAAGAGCCCCACGAAGCGTCGCGCGTAGTAGTTCGGCGTGACGCGCGCGATCATGCTCTTCCAGCGCTTCTGCAGGTCCTCGTCGAGCCGCTTGTAGGACTCCTGGACGGCCAGGAACGGACGCGTGTGGTACGGCTCGAACTCCGGGTGCTTGGCCTGGATCTTCGTCTGGACGCCGTCTTCCGAGTCGTCGGCGAACCAGGCCTGGATGTGCTCGTGGAAGGCGTCGAACGGCTTGGCGTCGCTGCTCTCGTCCTTCAGCTTCTCGGCCTCCGTGTCGAGGACCCGGAAAGCTGCCTCCACCTCTTCGTTCCAGGCGTCCTCCAGCTTCTTCTCGACGGTGGTCCCGTTCTCGTCGACATCGAAGGTCCACTTGTTCTGCTTGATGTCGGTGGCGAGGCGCATCGCCTCACCGAGCTGCACGGTGTAGTCGTATTCTCCGAGAATGGGCATGCGGTGCAGGGTCGTAGAGGCGCGGTCCGTTCGGACGGGGCGCCTGGCTTCGGGAAACGGGTCGATCCACTCCGAAGCGAGACCT
>CAZDYS010000488.1:0-3510 GCA_964509445.1 uncultured Planctomycetaceae bacterium | reverse complement strand
CTAGTCGTCCGTCGCCTGACGAAGCTCCTTCTTGAGGAACTCCATGTCGGAGGCGTACTGCTGCACGGACTCGCGCGTCTCCGGGTCGATCTCGCTGAAGGTCGCGGCGAGCTTGACGCCGTCGGCGCGCTCCTCGAGCTCGGAGATCGTGACGACCGCCTCGCAGAAGCCCTTCTGGAGCAGCGGCAGGCGGAACTTCACGTTGAGGTCCGTGCCGAGCGAGAGCATCTGACCCATCTCGAAGGCGGAGAGCCCCGTGTTGCCGCCGTTCCACACGAACCGGAGCCCGTCGGCGTCCAGGGCCGACATGCGGCCGATGCCGCGCCAGTTCGTCGCGAAGGCGTGGCCGTGGACCGGGTTGGTCGTGCCGGAGCGCAGCTTCTCGGGGACGAAGTGGTCCACCTTCTCCTTGTCGGTCGGGGAGAAGAGGATGTTCGTCTCGTCCTCGAGCACGTCCTCGTCGCTGACGCCGCGCGCCTCGCCGCCGGTGCCCTCGAGGAGCGCCGCGCCGGCCTCCTCGTCGGTGTCGTAGATCGGGACGACGCGGTCCAGGCCGACCTTCTCGATGATGTCGCGGCAGAACTTCGAGGGCCGCGAGATCACCATCTTGCCGCCGTTCTGGCCCAGGACCTTCGACGCCTTGATGATCGCGCCGAGAGCCGTGGAGTTGATGAACTTGACCAGCCGGAGGTTCAGCGCGACGTGGTGGACGCCGGCGGCGATCAGGCTGTCGACCTCCTTCTGAAGGGCCGGGCAGTAGAAGGTGTCGAACTCACCCCGCAGGTGAAGGACGTTGAAGTCTTCCCGGGGCTCCACCGTGATCTGCATCGTCGTTTGGTCTCCGTCGAAATTCGGCGCGGATCCGCCCCGTGCACCCCCCTGGGCGCCGAAAGCGGGGCGGCATGATGCGCCCGGGAAGCCGGTTCCCGCAAGGATTTTCCCCACCGCGGGGACGGAGTGCGAGCACCCTCAGGGCTACACTCGGTCCCGATGTTCTTCCGCAAGAAGAAGAAGGAGAAGGAGGCCCCGGCCGCCACTCCGACGACGCCCTCCTCCGGGGCCGGCGCGGGCTCCGGCGTGAGCGAAGCGCCCACCGTGGCGGACGCGGACCGGCCCAGCCGCAGCGGGCCCTCCACGCAGTTCCTGACGGGGGAGGCCGGCAAGGACCGGCGCACCGTGCAGGTCCTGCTCGAGACGATCGCGCGGGTCTCCCGCTCGCGCGACCTGGAGTCGCTGCTCAGCTACGTGGTGGACTCCTCGATCCGCCTGACGGGAGCCGAGCGCGGCCTCCTGATCCTCTCGAACGGCGACGAGCTCTTCGTGCGCACGGGCCGGGACAAGAGCGGGGAGGAGATCCCGCGCGACACGCGCTTCTCCACCTCGATCGCGAGCAAGGTCCTCGAGGACAACGAGCCCGTGCGGGCCCAGGTGCACTCGGAGTCCGAGGCGCTCGACCTCGGCAAGTCCGTCTTCGACCTGAAGCTGCGCGCCGTGATGTGCGTGCCGCTCACCGGGTCCGAGGAGCAGGAGTCGGCCCCGCGCGGCGTGCTCTACGTCGACTCCCGCGCGGCGACGCGGAACTTCACGCAGGGCGACCTCGCGCTGTTCGCGGCGCTCGCCCAGCAGATCTCGATCGCGATGGACAACGCGCGGCTGCACCTGGACTCGCTCGAGAAGATCCGTCTCGAGCAGGACCTCGAGCTCGCCAGCGTGATCCAGCGGGACATGATGCCGGCGGTCCCGAACAACCTGACCGGCTGGGACGTGCACGGCTGGTACCGACCCGCGGAGCAGGCGGCCGGAGACTTCTACGACTTCGTGAAGGCGCGCGGCGGCCGGCTGGCGATCCTCGTCGGCGACGCGACCGGACACGGCATCGGACCGGCGCTGATCACCGCCACCACCCAGGGCAGCCTGCGCTCGTTCCTGAAGCTGGTGGAGGATCCCGGAGAGGTCGTCTCCCTGGTGAACGAGGACCTGTCCGAGCGCGTCGAGGACGGCCGCTTCCTGACGCTGTTCCTCGGCCTCCTCGAGGACAGCGGAACGCTGCACGGCGTGAACGCGGGACACGCGCTTCCGTTCGTGTGGCGCAAGGCGACCGGCGCGATCGACGTGATCCAGAGCGGCGGTCCGGCGCTCGGGATGCTGCCGGACGAACAGTACGAGGCCTGCGCGCCGCTCCAGCTCGAGACCGGTGACGTCGTGGTGATCTACTCCGACGGTCTGTCCGAGGCGCGGGATCCCGCGAACCCCGACGTCCTGTTCGGGGAAGAGGGCATCCAGCGGACGCTCGCCGAGGCGGCCGCCGAGGGCAAGGACGCTCAGGGCGTGCTCACGCACATCGTCGAGGAGGCGATGAAGATGAGCCGGGACGCGCGCGAGGACGACATCACGATCGTCGTCGCACGGCGGTCCTGAACGCGGCGCCCTCCGCGCGGTAGGCCCGGGCGGGGCGGACCGCTAGCCTGGGAGCGATGGAGCTGCCGTCCGCCAGGGTGCGCTTCGCACCGGACTTCCTGGACCGCCTCGGAGCGCTGGTCGTCCGGTGGACCGGGCGACGCGAGCGCCGCGAGGGCATCGGGCGTTCGTCCCTGTCCGGCGTCGGGACGGAGTTCGTCGGGCACCGGCCCTACCGTCCCGGCGAGGACCTGCGGCAGCTCGACTGGACGCTCTACGCGCGGCTGCGCAAGCCGTTCGTCCGCGTCGCGCGGCGCGAGGCGAGCGAGGACTGGGCCGTGCTGGTCGACACGAGCGCCTCGATGGGGGTCGGACGTCCTGGAAAGCTCCAGCAGGCCGCCGAGCTCGCGACCGGCATCGCCGCCGTCGGGCGCAAGGAGGGCGCGCGCGTGTCGCTGTTCCTCTCGGGCGGAGGCGAGCCCCTGCGCCTCGGCAAGCGCGCGAACGTCGCGACGTGGATGCGGCACTTCGAGGAGCGCGTCGAGGCCGCCGGAACCGACGGGCTCGCGGCGTTCGTCTCCCAGGGGGCGCGCTGGCGCGAGGCCGGCGCGGTGTTCGTGATCGGTGACTTCCTGGACCTCGAGGAGACCGCGCTCCACGCCTGGATGCGGCGCGGCCGCGAGCTGCGCTGCCTGCAGGTCCTGGCGGAGGAGGAGCTGACGCCGCGCACGGCCGCGGTCTGTCGCGTCCCCGTGGAGGAGCGCTCCTCCGTGCGCTGGGTCGACGCGGAGGGCGACGGGGAACACGCGGTCCCGCTCGAGCCCGAGGTGCTGCAGGCCTACGAGCGCTTGCTCGGACGACGACTGGAGCGGTGGAAGCGGACCTGTGCGCGTCACCGCGTGGGCTTCGGGACCTGGCGGAGCGACGTCCCCTTCGACGCGGTCCTCGGCACGGTGTTCGAGGAGTGAGCGTCCCGTCGGACACGCTCGTGGCGCTCCTGGGCCTCGACGGGGTCTGGGCGCGCCCCGCGGGATTCCTGCTGCTGGCGCTGCCGCTGCTCCTGCTCCTGTGGATCCGTCGACGGCGGGCTCCGGTCCGCGTCGTGACGGGATC
>CAZDYS010000487.1:0-3533 GCA_964509445.1 uncultured Planctomycetaceae bacterium | reverse complement strand
GCAGAAGCCGTAATACACTCTTTCAGACGTGTGCTCTTCCGATCCGCCGCGGAGGTCGAGACCGCCGTCGAACCGGAGCCCGCGGAAGCGGCCCCGGAGGTCGAGGCCGAGGCGGCGGCCACCGAGACGGCCCCAGAACCCGAGGTCGACGCACCGGCGGCTCCCGAGGCGCCCGTCGCCGAAGCTCCCAGCGCCGAGGGCGCGGAAGCAGCGGCCGCTCCGGAAGCGACCCAGGAGCCCGCGGCCACCACCGAGGAGAAGAAGTCCGAGGAAGACCTCGTCCGTCCCTCGGCCAAGCGCCGCACCGGCAAGGTCGTCGGCTTCATCGATCCGTCGAAGTTCGAGAAGAAGCCCGCCCCGCGCGCCCAGTCGCGCCGGCTGTCCTCCTCGGACGACGTCGTCCCGGACGTGCGTCCGACCTTCGGCCGCACGCGCGGTGGCGGTCAGGCGGGCGGCAACCAGGTCCGTGGCTCGATGACCGCCCAGGAGCTGCGCGAGAAAGAGGCGGGACGCTTCCTGCGTCGTCGCCGCGTGCAGCAGCAGAGCGGCCCCAGCCGTGGCGGCCGTCGCGGCGGTGGCGGCGGAGGCAGGAGCACGGTTTCCGCCGGCTCGCCGTTCGAGGGCAGCTCCGTCCCCATCGACGCGCCGATCACGATCAAGAAGCTCGCCAACACGCTCGCCGTGAAGGAGAACGACGTGTTCCGCGTCGCGATGAAGGAGATCGGCTTCGGCATCACGATCAACTCCGTCATCGACGAGGACACGGCCGTGCTGCTCGCCAACGAGTTCAACGTCGAGCTCGAGGTGAAGCACGAGATCGCGGCGGAGACCGCCCTGCTCGACGAGCTGAAGACGAAGCGCGAGTCCATCGAGGACGAGCACCTCGTGAAGCGCGCGCCCTGCGTCGCGTTCCTCGGGCACGTCGACCACGGCAAGACCACGCTGATCGACACGATCCGCAGCTCGCGGATCGCGAACAAGGAAGCCGGCGGTATCACGCAGCACATCGGCGCCTACCAGGTCTCCACCCAGCAGGGTCACACCGTCACGATCGTCGACACGCCCGGTCACGCCGCCTTCAGCGCCATGCGCGCGCGCGGCGCGAGCGCCGTGGACGTGGTCGTCCTGGTGGTGGCCGCGGACGACGGCGTGAACCAGCAGACGGAGGAGGCGCTCAACCACGCCAAGGCCGCCGGCACGCCGATCGTCGTCGCGATCAACAAGATGGACAAGCCCGAGGCGAACGCCGAGCGCGTCCAGAACGAGCTCGCCGGTCTCGGCCTCACCCCGGAGGAATGGGGTGGCGACACCGCGATGCTGAAGGTGTCCGGCCTGAAGGGCGACGGCATCGACGAGCTGCTGGAGCGCGTGTTCCTCGAGAGCGAGGTGCTCGAGCTGCAGGCGCACGAGGACGGCCCGGCGTCGGGCATCGTGCTCGAGGCCGAGATCCAGCAGGGCAAGGGCAAGGTCGCCCACCTGATCATCCAGGACGGCAGCCTCAAGCGCGGCGACGTGATCCTCGCGGGCAAGGGCTACGGCAAGGTCCGCTCGATCCACGACGACCGGAACAAGCAGCTCAAGGAGGCCGGCCCGGCGATGCCCGTCGAGGTCACCGGCCTGAACGAGCTCCCCACCGTCGGCGATCACTTCGTGGTCGTGCCCGACGGTCTCGACCGGGCCCAGGAGGTCGCCACGGAGCGCGCGCGCTCCGAGCGTCTGTCCGAGGAGCTCGAGAACCGCCCGAAGCTGGCGGTCGACATCCTCGAGGCGGTGGCCGAGGCCGACAAGACGAGCCTGAACTTCATCGTGAAGGCCGACATGCAGGGCTCGATCGAGGTGCTCAAGCAGCAGATCGCGGGCCTCGAGCACGACGAGATGCAGGTCAAGCTCGTGCACTCCGGCGTCGGCGAGGTGCTGGAGTCCGACGTGGACCTGGCGACGAGCTCCGACTCGCGCATCCTCGCGTTCCACACCTCCGCCTCCACCAAGGTGCGGCAGGTCGCCGAGCGCAAGGGCATCGAGATCAAGGTCTACAACGTGATCTACGAGCTCCTCGACGACATCCGTCAGGCGATGGAGGGTTCGCTCGCGCCGGAGATCAAGGAAGAGGTCCAGGGGCACGCCGAGATCCGCCGCATCTTCAAGTCTTCGAAGATCGGCAACATCGCGGGCTGCTACGTCCTGGACGGCAAGATCACGCGCAACAGCAAGGCGCGTCTCCTGCGCGACGGGGCCGTCATCTGGACCGGCGACATCGGGACGCTGCGCCGCGAGAAGGACGACGCCAAGGAGGTCCGCGAGGGCTTCGAGTGCGGCATCGTTCTGAAGGGCTACGGCGACATCAAGCTCGAGGACGTCATCGAGGCCTACCGCCTCTACGAGGTCAAGCGCACGCTCTGATCCGCTCCGGAGGCCGGCTCCCATGGCCAACTCCCGCACCAAAGCTCGAATCGAGGCGCGCATTCGCGAACGCGTCGCGTACTGCCTCGAGTTCGAGCTGAACGATCCGCGCTCCGCCTTCGTGACGCTCACGCGGGTGGAGATCTCGTCGGACCTCTCGAGCGCGAAGCTGTTCTACACCGTCTTCGGCTCCGAGGGCGACAAGACCCGCGTCGCGCACATGCTCGAGGACGCGACGGGCTTCGTGCGTAAGCAGGTCGGGCGCGTGCTCCGGACGCGCCGCATCCCGCGCCTCACCTGGATCTACGACGAGTCGATCGAGCTGCAGGCCCACATGGAGGACGCGATCGCGGAAGCCCTCGCGCGGGACAAGCAGATCAACCCGAAGGCGCACGGCGGGCCCTCCCCCACCGAGCCCGAGAAACGAGCCGACCCGGTCGACGACGAGTACCGGGACTTCCTCGACGCGCAGGAGGAGGAAGGGCTCTAGGCCGCTTCCCAAGAACTCCCCATGGGCTCGATCAAGCAGGGAGTAGAGCGGGCGCTGTTGCGCGAGGAGGAGAAGGAGGCGGAGAAGCTCGAGCTGACGCTCAAGCTGCTCCTGGTGATCTGCGTCTTCGGCTTCGTGGGCCTCCTCTTGGACTCCTTCATCGGCGACTCCAGCGCCGAGGACCCGGACTCTCCCTGGCAGCTGGACACCTTCGGCGCGATCACCGGCCTCGTGATCTGTCTGTCGATGTTCGTGCCCTGGGCTCGCCTGCCCTGGCTGCGTGACCGGGCCCAGATGCCGCACGCCTACCTGAGCATCAGCAGCCGCATGATGCTCGCGATCGGGCTGGGCTCGCTGCCCTATCTCCTGTTCCACGGAGAGCTCCTGCTGGCGGCCGGCGCGACGCTGCTCGCGGTCGCCTGCGGAGGCCTGTGGCTCGGCTGGATCTGGGTCGTGTGGCTGTGGTACGCGGTGATCCTCGCGGGGTTCGTGCTCGGCTTCCGCGACATCTGGATCGAGCTGATGGAGGCGGAGGTGCAGCTGTCGACCGCCACGCGCCTCGTGCTGCGCCTGCCGGGCTTCCTGATCTGGGCCGCCGTGCTGTTCGACCTGTTCGCCTGGCACCGCGACCGGAAGTGGGGCC
>CAZDYS010000486.1:0-3544 GCA_964509445.1 uncultured Planctomycetaceae bacterium | reverse complement strand
GCTGACCTGCGCTCCCATGCGGCAGGCGGCCACCGCCTGGTTCGCGCCCTTGCCCCCCGGGTGCCGCGCGAAGCCGTCCCCCAGCATGGTCTCGCCAGGCCCGGCGAAGCGCGGTACGCGAACGACCAGATCCATGTGGATGGAGCCGACGACACAAACGTTGATGCTCATGGGTTGCTGACTACGAAGCCTGGTGCTCCTCCTCGATCACGGACACCCAGAGTCCGTCACCGAGGGGAACGATGACGCCGTGGAGACCGGTCTCCCGCGCCATGTGGTCGTTGAAGGAGCGCACCGCGCCCACTTCTCGATCCGTCGGTTGCTCGTCGAAGAGCTGCCCGAAGGCGAACGCGTTGTCGACCAGGATGAGCCCGCCGGACCGGACGATCCGGCGACACTGCCGCAGGTAGTCGACGTACCCGGACTTGTCGGCGTCCAGGAAGGCCGCGTCCGCGGAGTCCGTCTCGAAGGTGGCGAGCACCTCGCCGCCGGAGCCGCGGTGGACCTCGACCCGTTCCGCGACGTCGGAGCCGGCGGCCCACTCGGTGGCGAAGGCCGCGTGCTTCTCGTCGAGCTCGATCGTGCGCACGCGACCGCCCTCCGGAAGGGCCCGGGCCATCGCGATGGCGGAGTAGCCCGCCAGGGTCCCCACCTCGACGACCTCGCGCGCGCCGGACGCCTTCAGCAGGATCTGCATGAAGCTGGCTTGCTCCGGAGCGATCCAGATCGGCGGGATGCCGGCCTCCTCGGCCGCCCGCTTCAGGTCCGCCAGGTAACGGTCCTCGCCGCGCGTACGGGCCGCGACGTAGGCGAAGTGCTCGGCGGTGACGAGGGTCGATTCGGAGGACACGGGGTGCGGATGGGGTGAGGTGGACGGCGCGCCGCGGAGCCGGTCGTCGAGCCCGTGCGGGCCCTCCTCCGGAAGCGGCGGGCGATGGTAGCCCGAGAAGAGCCCCGGTCGTGTCGACGGCTCCGGTGAAAAGAGGAGCGCGGGCGCAAGCCCCTGTTCGGCAGGGTCCTAGGTGCGGTCGGACGCGTCCGGAGCGCCGGCGGGAGGCTCCTCGGCGGCCGGCCAGGACACCACGAAGGGACGCTCCTCCGCCCGTCCCGGGACCGGAGCGCTCCCGAGGAACAGGCTACGCCCGTAGGTCGCCACGAGGTGCTCCTCGACCAGGACCTCCCGGGGCGATCCGAGGGCCTGCACGGTGCCTCCCTCGAGGAGCAGCAGGCGGTCCGAGAACGCGCTCGCGAGAGACAGGTCGTGGGTCGCCACCACGGCGCTCGCCCCGTCGTCGACCAGCCTCCTCAGGAGCTCGAACACGATCACCTGGTGGGCCGGATCGAGCGCCGTGGTCGGCTCGTCGACGAGGAGCAGGCGCGCCTCCTGGGCGAGCGCGCGCGCCAGCAGGACGCGCTGGAACTGCCCGCCGGAGAGCTCCGTGACCAGACGCTCCTCCCAGCCGGTGGAGTCGACGCGCTCCAGCGCCTCACGGACCGCTTCGCGATCGGAGCCTCGCTCGGCGGCGAAGCGCGGAACGTGGGCGTAACGACCGGCGAGCACGAAGTCCCGGACGCGCGTGTCGAGAGGAGGGGCGAGCCCCTGCGGGACCGTGGCGATCGCCCGTGCGCGCTCGCGCGAGCCGAGCTCGCGGAGCGGGCACCCCTCGAACGTGACCTTCCCCTGCGCGGGCACGAGCCCCCCGGCGACGCGCAGGAGGCTGGACTTGCCGGCGCCGTTCGGGCCCAGCACGCACAGGAGCTCGCCCGCCTCCACCGTGAGCTCGACGTCCGCCAGCACGTCGCAGCTCGTCCCTGGATAGCGCAGCGAGACGTCGGACAGCTCGAGCAGGCTCACCAGGCGCTCCACTTCGCGCGGTTGCGCAGCAAGAGCAGCAGGAAGAACGGGCCTCCGAGCAGGGACATCAAGACCCCGGGGCGCAGCCCCATCCCGCTCAGCGTCGTCGTCTGCAGGAGGTCGCAGCCGAGCAGCAGCGCCGCTCCCAGGAGGACGGACAGCGGCAGCACCGCGCCGTGCGCGCGTCCGAAGAGTCCGCGCACGACGTGCGGAACGACCAGACCGACGAACGGGATCTGCCCCGCGACGGACACGGCGCAGGCCGTGACGAAGGCCGCCGTTCCGAGCACCAGGGCCTTGGTGCGCTGGACCGGGACGCCCAGGGCGAGCGCGTCCTCTTCGCCCGTCGCCAGGAGGTCGAGCTCGCGGCGCACGAAGGGCACCGTGCAGCAACCCAGGACGAGCCCGAGGAGCGCCAGGAAGACCTGCGGTCGGCTGCGGTCCTCGAGAGTCCCGAAGGTCCAGGCCAGGATCGCGCGCGAGACCTCGGCGTCCCGCAGCGTGAAGGACTGCAGCGCGGCGAGCACGCCGCCGACCACCGTGTTCATCGCGATCCCCGCGAGCAGCAGGGTCGGGACGGAGAGCCGGCGACCGGAGCTCGCGAGGGAGACGACGGTCCAGGTGACGAGCATCGCTCCACCCCAGGCGCAGCCGGTCACGAGCGCCGGCGTGAAGAGCACCGAGTCGCGCGGCACGAGCTCCGCGCCGTAGCCGCCGAGCAGCGCGATGGCGATCGACGCACCGAGGACGGAGCCGGCCGTCACGCCGACCACGCTCGGCGACGCGAGGCCGTTGCGGAACAGACCCTGCAGCAGGCCGCCCGCCAGAGCGAGCCCACCGCCGACCGCGATCGCGACCAGCGCGCGCCACAGCCGCAGCTCGAGGATCGTCTGTCCGTTCGCCTCCTCGAGCTCCGCGCCCAGTCCCGCGGCCGCCCCGAGACCACGCAGCGTCTCGCTCGCGCTGAAGGTCCGACTCCAGCCGTGGCGCAGGGACAGGAACGTCAGCCCGAGCACGCACAGACCGAGTCCCGCCGCCACCAGCAGCAGGCGGGGCCGTGTCCACCGCATACGGGCGAGCGCTCCTAGTCGCGGACCGCCTGGGCCCAGTGGAACGTGAGCACGACCTCGAGCGCCGGATCGAGGCTCCGGACCACCGGACAGCCGCGGGCGGTCGCCTCGAGCGTGGCGCGGGCCGCGTCGTCGTGGCTGCCGGCCATCTCGAGCTTCACCTCGACGCGGGCGATGCGACGCGGGAGGTCGGTGCTCATGTGCTTGACGACCTCGGCACGCGAGCCAGTGAGGTCCCAGCCCTCGCGCTCGGCCCGGATCCCCATGACCGTGAGCATGCAGGAGCCGACCGCCGTGGCGACCAGGTCCGTCGGCGAGAAGGACTCCCCGCGACCGTGGTTGTCGACCGGAGCGTCGGTGGCCAGCTCGCGGCCGGAGGGTCCGTGCGTGGAGCTGCAGCGCAGCTCGCCGTCGTAGGTGGTGTGGATGGTGACCATGGTCGCCTCAGCGCTCTCGTCGGTAGAGGACCTCGCCGTCGACGACGGTGTAGAGCACGCTGGCGTCGAGCAGTGCCTCGGGCCGCACGTCCATGTGATCCGGGTCCGCGACGTACCGGGCCAGATCGGCGTGAGCGAGCTTCTTTGCCTCGATGAGCGTGTGCAGGTACTCGGCCGAGTTG
>CAZDYS010000485.1:0-3545 GCA_964509445.1 uncultured Planctomycetaceae bacterium | reverse complement strand
CGAAGTTCACGCTGAAGCCGCTGCGCTTCTTCGGGACCATCGGGGGCGCCTTCGGGCTGGTCGGCTTCGCGATCTGCCTGTGGCTGTCGATCCAGAAACTTTTTATGGCGGGTCCCGGCCTGTCCGGTCGTCCGCTGCTGACGCTCGGGGTGCTCCTGATCGTCCTCGGCGTCCAGGTGCTCGGCTTCGGTCTCGTCGGCGAGATCATCATTTTCTCGCAAGCACGCAATCTGAAGGAGTACCGGGTCGAAAAGGTGTACGAGTCGATCCCGCGCACGCCGGACGGCGACTCCACCTGATCCCCTTGCTCGACCTCTCGCCCAGCCCCAGGAGTTCCGCCATCGACGGCACGCATCCGCAATCGGCACCGCCCATCGAGGTGCGTGCGGCCACGGCGGCGGACGACGTCTCGCGCGACCTCCTGGTCGGTGCGTCTTCCCAGGGGACGTTCTTCCACCTGTCGCGCTGGCGCGACTTCGTCCACGGGCTCTACGGACACGAGCCGCTCGAGTTCGCGGCCTGGCAGGGCGACGAGCTGGTCGGCTTCCTTCCGCTGACCTTGTGCCGCGGACTCACCGGAGGACGACACCTCCTGTCGATCCCGTACTCGGTCTACGGCGGTCCGGTCGCGCGGACCCCGGAGGCGGAGCGCGCGCTGCTGGAGGAGGCCAAGGTCCTGGCGGAGCGCAAGATGGTTCGCTTCCTCGAGCTGCGCTTCGAGGCGGATCCTGGTCTCGACTGGCCGGGCACCGACCTCTACTGGACCTTCAAGCGCGACCTGCCGGACCGTCCGGAGGACGTGCTGGCGGCGATGCCCAAGAAGTCGCGCGCCGAGGCGCGCAAGGCCCGCAAGAAGCACGGGCTCGAGCTCAGTGAGGGCAAGTGGTACGTGGACGACCTGTACCGGCTGTTCTTCTTGAACAAGCACACGCTCGGGTCGCCGGCGCTGTCTCCGGAGCACTTCTACCGGCTGGCGGACGAGATGGGCGAGGACGTCTTCGTGCACCTCGTGCGGCGGGACCAGGAGCCTCTCGCGGCGGTCATGTCCTTCGCCCACCGCGACACGCTGATCGCCTACTACGCGGGGACCGCGCCGCACGCCGATCGTGCCTACAGCGCGAGCAACTTCATGTACATGGCGCTGCAGGAGTGGGCCGTGACGCGCGGCTTCAAGGTCTTCGACTTCTGTCGCAGCCGCGGCGAGTCCGGGGCCTTCAAGTTCAAGGTGCACCAGGGCTTCGAACCCACGCAGCTGCACTACCGCTACCACCTGGTGAACGCGAAGGAGAAGCCCTCCTTCAACCCGTCGAACCCGCGCACCGAGGTCCTCCGCAAGACCTGGTCCCGGCTGCCGCTCTGGGTCACGCGCCGGCTCTCGAAGCCGCTCTCGCGCTACCTGTCCTGAGCGGACTCGTCCTCGACGCGCGCGAGGATCCAGCGAGCGGCCTGCGCCAGGTCGTCGAAGGCGAGCACGTCGTCCGCCCCGAGCGTTCGCTCCGTCGTCGCGCCCTTGCCGGTCCGCACGAGCAGGAGGTGACCGATTCCCGCCGCACGGGCGGCGTCCAGGTCGCGCTCCGCGTCGCCGACGGCGAAGGAACGCGCGGGGTCGAGCCCCAGGGCGTCGACCGCGTCGAGGAACATGCCCGGCGCGGGCTTGCGACAGCGGCAGACGCACCGGTAGGGCTCCGCTCCGACGTCGGGGTGGTGCGGGCAGTGGAACCAGGCGTCGATGCGGGCTCCCACCTCCGACAGGTCCGCGTCGATGCGCGCGTGCACCCGCGCCAGGTCGTCCTCGTCGAACAGGCCGCGCGCGACGCCGCTCTGGTTGGTGACCATCGCGACCGGGAGCGCCGCGGCGTTCAGGGCCGCCACCGCCTCGCGCGCGCCGGTCAGGTAGCGCACCTCCTCCGGACGCCCGAGGTAGCCGAGCTCGTCGAGGACGGTGCCGTCGCGGTCCAAGAGGACCCCGGGCCGCGCTGCGCTCACTCGGCGCCCTGGGCCGCGGGCTCGAGCCGCAGGTAGATGCGGTTCGGGGCGTGCGTGTCGTTCGTGCGGCGGGGGAGGACCAGGTCCGAGAAGCCCAGCCCGAACGGTCCGCCGATGCCGTCCGGCGCCATGGCGCCGTCGTCCCAGGTGACCCACTCGACGCGTCCGTTCGGACGGATCTGGAGGCGCCGCGGCTCGTACCCCTCGAGGCGCAGGCCGATGTCGTAGGACCGGCCGCGGCTCAGACCGATCAGACACGGCGTGACGTAGCCGGAGCGCTTGCCGTCGATCAGCACCTCGGCCCCGGGCGGGTTCGAATCGAAGTAGGTCCCCGCCGGCGTGACGTTGATGCAGGAGGTCCCGAGGCAGGCCAGCCAGAGGCCGAGGAGACAGCGAGACAGCCAGCGGCGCGCGTTCATGGATTCGATTCTCAGCGGCTCTCGGGAGGTTTACAAGGGGGCGGGGCTTTGGAACGCTCCAGCGATGGAAGGGAGCGCAGAGGGCCGCGACGGCGCACGTGGACGGGGCTCGGCCGGGGATCCGGATCCCTGGGCCCGCGGCCTCCTCGCGCTGGCGCTCGCGGTCGGGCTCCTACGCTTCCTATGGCTCGACCGTTGGAGCCTCTGGCTTGACGAGGTCTACACGCTCGCCGATGCGCGCAACGCGCTCGAGCTCCGCAACCCGCTCGGCTACCGCCTGTTCGGCTGGTTCTACGAGCTGTTCGAGGGGCGCCCGAC
Organism: uncultured Planctomycetaceae bacterium; assembly: GCA_964509445.1. Taxonomy (GTDB): domain Bacteria; phylum Planctomycetota; class UBA1135; order UBA1135; genus CAZDYS01. The sequence goes on along the minus strand of CAZDYS010000485.1, from coordinate 822 downwards.
GGAGGCCGAGCTGCGCCTTCCGGCCGCCCTCCTCGGCTGGTTGGTCCTGCCCCTGACCTACTGGTGCGGGCGTGCGTTCGTAGGGGCCCGCGCCGCCGCCTGTGCCGCGCTCCTGGTCGCCTGCTCCCCGTGGCACCTGTACTGGTCGCAGACCGCGCGCTTCTACACGCTCGCTCAGGTCTTCGCGCTGCTCGGCGTTCGCCTCGCGGTGGACGGGCTCCGGGGCCGCTCCCGGCCCGAGCTCCGCCTGGTCCTCGGGGGACTCGCGATCACGGCCGCCGCGGCGACCCATCCGAGCGCCGCGTTCCTGGCCGCGGGCCTGTTCGGCGTGCTCTTCCTCGCGCGCCTCGCGGGGCGCTGGCCGGGACCGCCGGAGGAGCTCGTTCGCGCGCGCGGCGCCTGGCGCCTGGTCTTCGCGCTCTCGCTGGTCGGCCTGGTCGTCGGCGGGCTGTGGGCCAGCGTCGTGTGGCAGAAGTGGAGCGAGCGGCAGGGGAGCAGCAGCCCGGTCCATCTGATCCTGTCCGCCGGCTACCTCGTGACGCCCGGGATCGGGCTCGCGCTGCTCGTCGGCGCCTGGCGCAGCCTGCGCGAGCGCGCCTCCTGGTCGCTGTTCCTCCTGGGAGTCGTCGTCGCGACCGCGGGACTCGCCCTCGCGGCGTCCCTGCGCGTTCGCGTCTCGGCGCAGTACGTGTTCGTCCTGCTGCCGTTCCTCACGCTGCTGGCCGGCGCCGCGTTCCGAGGCCCGGTTCGAGGCGCTGCGACCTGGGGTCGCTTCGCGCTCGCCGTCCTGTGCTTCCTGCCGCTGACGGTCGAGAGCGGCCT
>CAZDYS010000484.1:2011-3550 GCA_964509445.1 uncultured Planctomycetaceae bacterium | reverse complement strand
CGAAGGCGTGGATCTCGTGGTTCGCGACCAGCGGGGAGTTCAGCTTCACGACCCCTCCGCTGCCGTCGACGCGCACCGCGAAGAGCTCGTTGCGGTCCGTGGTCTCCTCGTCGCTCAGGAAGACCAACCACTTCTCGTCCGGACTCCAGGCGAGGGGCGGCCTCGAGCTCGTCGCGAGCTGCTGCGCGCCGGCCGAAGCGTCGAGCGGGACGGAGTAGGGGCGATAGCCGAGGGTCCCGACGCTGACGAAGAACACGGCCCGATCGCCTCCGAGGATCCGCACGCCCGCGGCGTTCCCGGGGGAGGGGATCGTCGTGTCCAGGGGCACCACGCTCTGAGATCCGTCGAGCGGTGCGATGACGAGCTCGCACGGTGTTGCGTCGACGAAGTAGACCACGTGGTTCGAGTCCGGCGTGATCGTCCAGGGGGCCTCGACAGAGGTGAAGTCGAGCGCCGGGCGGCTGTCGTTGAGCTTCACCGGAGCCGCGGAGCGATCGATGGGGACGTACCACAGGTCCCAACCGCCGTGCCCCGCTTCGTTCGTCTCGTAGACGATGCCCGTTCCGTCCGGGGTGAGCTGATAGCGGTGGAGGTCCGCGAACTGCGGGAGCCCGTGGCTCATCGTGAGCGCGCTCTGGCTTCCGTCCGACGGAACCATGCGCAAGGTGGCGAAGAAGTTCCGCTCGTAGAGGAAGAGGACCTGCGCGCCGTCCGGCGTGAACGCGACGTCCACCGCACGGGAGAAGCCCGTGCGGTCGAACAGCCGGGTCGCGGGTCCGCCGGCGAGAGGGACCGCGTCCACGCTGTCCTCCCCGATCCGGACCAGCAGGTCCTCGGTCGGGGACAGGGCCCAGGAGTCCGTGATCAGGCCGACGGCGGGCGGCCCGACGTCGATCAGCTCCGTGAACGGTGCGCTCCCGTCGAGAGGAGCTGCCAGGAACACCTCGCCCGACGCACCGGGACCCGTCCAGACGGCGTGGCTCTGGTCGTGGCTCAGCTCGAACGCGCGGCTGGGGTCGGAGTCCTCGACGTCCGCGGCGCTCAACAGCGCGGCGGGAGCGCTGCCGTCGAGCGGCGTGACGTGGACCGAGGAGCCCGCGATGTCCGAGTCCGACAGATAGGCAACGTCGCCGTCGTCCGTGACGCGGAGACCGTCGACGCGGCCGGACGCCCTGGGACGCAGCGGCTGGTTGACCTTCGTGGCCGGGAACTCGATGTCGGTCGCGCGCGTGAAGAGCTCGAAGTCGTCGTTGGCGTCCACGTCCGCGCGCAGCAGGACGCGAGCGCCGGCCTCGTCGATCACGAAGTCCAGGACGTCGCGGGCGGACGTGGGGAGGGGCGGGTTCACCCGCCGCACCGGATCGCTCGGATGGAACGGATCGGTGATCGAGGAGCGCAGGAGCTCGAACTGTTCGTCGACGATGCCGTCCGCCAGGAAGAAGGCGTGGCCGCTCGGGGTCAGCGCGTACGCCTCGGTCACGTCGCCGCCGGCGGTCGCCCGCGGGTGCAGGCGCAGCGGTGCGGCGGTCCCGTCGATCG
>CAZDYS010000484.1:0-1911 GCA_964509445.1 uncultured Planctomycetaceae bacterium | reverse complement strand
CCGCCGGCGGTCGCCCGCGGGTGCAGGCGCAGCGGTGCGGCGGTCCCGTCGATCGGCGCGCTGTAGAGCTCGAAGAGGTCGTTGACCTTCTCGTCGGTGCGGTAGACGACGTGCTGCGAGTCGTGCGAGATCCGGAAGCTGGTCACGTCTCCGCCGACGACCGGCGGATCGTTCAGCCGGGCCATGCTCGCTCCGCCGTGGATCGGGGCGCTCCACAGCTGATCGACGTTGGGATTGCCGATGTCCGCTCGAAACACGACGTGCGAATCGTCGGGGCTGATCCGGAAGCTCTCGACGTCCCCCGAGAGGAACGGGTCGTTGAGGCGCGTCGGACCCACGCTGCCGTCGACGGGAACCGAGTAGACCTCGAAGCGCAACATCGAGTCACGGTCCGCGAGGAACACGACCGTCTGGGAGTCCGAGCTGACCTCGAGATCGATCACCCGGCGGCCGATGCCGGTGTCCCCGATCTCCATCGCGGCCGAGCTACCGTCGATCGGGACCGAGAAGAGCTGAAGGGTGCTCGCGTCCGCAGGGTTCGCCGTGAAGACGACGCGCGCCGAGTCCGGCGTGACGTGGAGCAGCTCGGCTCCGACGTGGTAGGTCTGGAGCGCGCCAGGGGGGCTGAGCGACACCTGCGCGCCGCCCGCGAGCGCCCTCGAGAAGAGCTCGCGCGTTCCGTCGGTCTCCAGGTCGCCGTAGTACACGACGCGGGTCGAGTCCGGCGCGATCGCGAAGTCGACCACGTTGCCGCCTGCCACGGGGGCCTCGTTGACGCGCGTGATCGGTCCGCCGGTGATCGGCACGTGATAGAGCTCCTGCTGTCCCACGGTCGTCCCCTCCGCACGGAAGACGATCCCCCGGGAGTCCGGGCGAATGCGGAACCACGGGCCGGGCGGGATGTAGTCGGACGATCCCCAGTCGGCCGGGACGGTCCATTCCAGGGGGCCCGCCAGGAGGGTCTCGGGACCACCGTCGATCGGCACGGAGTAGAGCGACCATTCGAAGGGAGCGAAGGTCCCCGTCGTCTCGAGGAACACGACGTGCTCCGAGTCGGGGCTGATCGAGAAGGAATCCATCTGCACCGAGGTCAAGAGGATCGGCGCGCCTCCGTCCAGAGGAGCGGAGAAGAGCTGGCGCGGGACGATCAACTCGGACGCCTGGTAGACCGCGTGCTCGCCGTCCGGCGAGATCGTCCAGTCGAAGATCCGGCCGCCGTTCACGAGTGGGACCTCGTGGCCGATCGCGCGGACCGGAAGCGAGTCGTCCGCGAGAAGCACGGTGGTTCCCGCCGCCGCGAGAGACAGGGCGAATCCGAGGAGAGTGGTCTTCATGGCGAGGTCCAGAGAGCCTTCGGTCCGGGTCGGCCGCGAACGCCGCAGGCGGTCGCCCGAGGCGCGGGGTCCGGGAGGGAAGGAAGGCTCGCCACCCTCATGTTGCAACGGATCCCGAACTCCCGACAGGTGGGCGCTCCTCGGTCCCCGGTCGACCCGTCCGCCTGGAGAAGGAGGTCGTGCGAGCCCGCCTCCCGCCGACCGCGCGGGAGGGCCCCCGGAGGGCCGTTCCGTGCTAACCGGCCGCGGTTTCTTCCGCCTTGGCCCGAACGTACTTCGCCACGTGCTCGAGGAACGCCTCGCCCAGGTCCGCGGCCTTCTTCTCGCCGACGCCGCGGATGTCCAGCAGCTCGGCCTCGGTCGAGGGCTTGCGCGCGGCCATCGACGCGAGCGTGCGGTCGTTGAAGATGAGGTACGGCGGCACGCCACGTTCGCGCGCCAGGTCCCGACGCAGCTCGCGCAGACTCTCGAACAGCGCCTCGTCGGGAGTCTCGCCGGGCTCGAGCGCGGGGGCGGAGCGACGCTTCTTGCCGGCCGCTCCCTTGGGGATCGCGAAGAGCTGGACCTCCTCCTCGCC
>CAZDYS010000483.1:0-3550 GCA_964509445.1 uncultured Planctomycetaceae bacterium | reverse complement strand
TGTTCCGCGGTCGGTTCGGCACGCAGCCGGCGGCCCACACGGCCGGCACGCCGGTGATCCTCTTCCCGTTCCGCTACTGGGACCGCTGGGAGGAGATGGCCGACGATCCGGAGCTCAGCTACTTCGAGCTCGACATCCACCAGCCGGACGCCTACTGGCAGAAGGTGTTCTGGGTGGACGAGGACCCGCCGGTGTCCGGCACGACGCTGGGCGTGCTGCAGCGCCTCGACCCGAGCGTACCCTGGGACGCCGACCCGGACCGCACCAAGGGGCTCGAGCTCTTCTTCCGCGGGTCCGTCGACAGCGGCGGCAACCCCGTCAACGCCCAGTCGGACCGTCCGCAGTGGCGCGTGTTCGTGCGCTACGACCAGGACGCGTTCGATCCCCTGCAGGGGCTCCTGCACGGCTGGAAGACGACCCCGAGGCTGTCGCTCTTCGGCGCCGAGTACCTCGCGCCCGGTCGCGTGCTGCGGAGGGTCGAGCGATGAGCGGACTCCGGCGCGGATTCACGATGGTCGAGCTCCTCCTGGCGCTCGGCCTGCTGTCGCTCCTCTTCGTCGCCCTGGTGCGCCTGATCGACACCTCCCTGAAGATCTGGGACCGCACCGAGGTCACGCGCGACGTGCAGGAGATGGGCAGCTCGGTGCTCGACCTGATGGCGCGCGACCTCGCGTCGCTCGAGCCCGGACCGCGCGGCGACCTCCTGGGGGACTGGGCCGAGTTCGACCTCGACCGCAACGGGACCGCCGGCGCGCCGATGCCGCGCCTGCGCTTCGTTCGCCAGGCGACGGCGGCGGATCTCCTGCGCGCGATGCCGACCCTCGCGACGGACGAGGAGCTGGCCGACACGGAGGTCCGCTACCGCACGATCGACCCCAACCAGAAGGGCCTGATCGAGGTGTGCTGGGCGCTCCTGCCGGCGACCAACGTGCCGCCCGAGGAGCGTCAGCTGGGCCTGTTGTGGCGCGGCGAGCGCCTGCTCGCGGACGACGGCTCGGTCTCGTTCCTGGACGAGACGTTCTTCTCCGGCGGCGGCCGGCCGGCGCCCGGGAGCCTCGAGCTCGTGACCGGCGGCGTGCTGTGGATGGACGTCTGGTACGCCTCGCAGACCTCGATCGTGCACGACGGCTGGGAGGTCGGCGACGGACTCGAGGACTGCGCGACGAGCTGGGACGCCTGGAACCTCGGGCGGCCGAACGACGAGCTGACCGAGCGGAACACGCCGGCCGCCGGGATGCCCGACGTGTCCGGGGAGCCGCTGCTCCCGCGTCGGCTCCTGGTCACCGTGGAGCTCGAGCGCCCGGTGGACGTCAAGCGCCGCGCGACCCTGATCGCGGCCTGCTCGTCCGAATCGAACGAGCTGGTCGTAGACGACGACTCGCGCCTTCCGGAGCGCGACGCCATGGTTCTGGTCGACGAGGAATGGATGAAGGTGCTGCGCGTGGGTTCGGGTTACGTGTCCGTTCTGCGCGGACAGCGTGGCACGCGACCGGCGCTGCACGAGGCCGGCTCGATCGTCCACTGGGGCGTCCCGATGAAGCGGGAGATCCCGATTCCGACCGTGCGGGAGGACTGGGACCTGTGAGAACCCTCCAGCAACACCAGCGCGCGGGCTTCACGCTGATCGAGGTGGTCCTCGCGATGTTCATCCTGTTGATCGGGATGACGTCGATCCTGGGGCTGTTGACCTTCGGCGCGACCATCTCCCGCACCGCGGCCCTGCGCGGCGGCGCGGCGATCTCGATCGAGGCGGTCGTCGCGGACCTCGAGGAGAACCTGTTCCCGCTGGTGATCGTCGACGGCCGCGAGGTCGCCGGCCCACCGCGCGAGATCGTCGAGCGCGAGGTGCCCGGCCACGAGGGCCTGGTGTACTCCGCCACCGCGACCCCGCACCCGGACGACGAGCGCGATCCGCCGCTCGAATACCGCGTCGACGTCGAGCTCTACTGGTCCGCCGCCGGCGACCGACGCACCAAGACGTTCACCACGCTGATGCTGCGCGAGGTTCCCTTCGGCGCGCGGCTCCGACAGCGCTTCGTCGAGGGGATCGAGCCGGAGGTTCTCCGAGCCGACGGCTGACACGACCATGAAGAAACCGACTCTGCTCCTCTGCGCCCTGTTCCTGTCGACCCCGCTCGCTCTCGCCCAGGGGGACGCGTCCGCGGTCCCCCTCGAGGGGGAGCCGACCCGCATGCTGCGCCTCGCGACGGGCGACATCCTGTGGGGCTCGATCGCCGCGCACGATCCCGACGGGCTCTCGTTCCACCGCGTCGACAACGACGGCGTGCTCGCGCTGCCCTGGGCGGTGCTCGACCCGGCCGAGGCGGAGGAGCTTCGGCTGCGGTTCGGCTACGTCGACACGCAGACGGAGGAGCTGATGGTGGACGCCGAGCGACTCCAGCTCGCGGACGGCACCGAGCTCACCGGCGTCATCACCGACAACGACGAGAACTACCTGTGGCTCAAGCGCTCCGAGGGGACCACGGCGGTTCCGAAGCTGAGCCTGCGCGGTCCCTCGTCGCGCGTGCGCGTGCCCGCGCTGGACATCTACACGAAGGACGAGCTCTACCAGAAGAAGGCCTTCGAGCTGCAGGAGCGCCTCTTGCTGGACGGGGCCGAGGGAGCCGCCGCGCACGACGAGATGGCGCAGTACTGCGAGACGCTGTTCGACTTCGTGCACGCGCTCGAGCACTACCAGTTCGTCGCCAAGCTCGACCCGACCTACCAGGCGGACCGCATCGGCGGCGCGCTCGCGCGCACGGAGAAGAAGGCCGCGAACCAGGAGCAGGTCGACCTCCTGGCGCAGATCGACCTGTGGCGCGCGCGGCGCCGCTACGACCTCGCGATCGAGGGGTTGCGGCTGTTCTCCGAGACCTACCCGGACTCGCCTCTCTTCGAGGACCTGAACAAGCTGCGCGACCGCGTGGCGAAGTACCAGGAGCGCGACCTGCGCAAGGAGATCGTGCGCGTGATCCACTCGCAGACCGTGCGGATCGCGCGGGACGCGGCGCGCCACAAGAAGACCTACGAGGAGGTCCTCGGCTACATCGACGAGGGCATGGCGCAGGACCTCTTCAAGCGCGCCCAGGAGTCGCTCCAGAAGCTCGCGCCGGGCATCGAGGCGGAGGAGATCGAGCGCATCTGGCGCCAGCGCGAGGGCGGTAAGCGGCGGCAGGCCTCCTTCGGGCTCGGGACCTGGCTCCTGGGCGAGTCCCGCGCGCTCGCGACCTACGACGACAAGGAGGAGGAGCCCGAGCCCGAGCGCGGCTCCCAGGCCGAGGCGCGGCAGAAGCTCGAGGACCGCATCGACCGCTACCTCCGCAACCAGGAGCTCGCGCGCAAGGCCAAGTCCTCCTCCGGTGGGGAGGACGGCGACCCCGCGAAGTTCTGGACCGAGTGGCCCTACGCCGGTCGCTACCAGTGGGTGCAGGCGTACTTCGTCGAGTTCAGCGGACTCTTCAGCATCGAGCACGTGCGCTTCGACAACTGCCGCGAGTGCGGCGGAACCGGCGCCCGCGAGGTGATCTACTCCGGCAGCCCGATCGCGGGT
>CAZDYS010000482.1:0-3571 GCA_964509445.1 uncultured Planctomycetaceae bacterium | reverse complement strand
GTGAGCGTCGCGGCCTTCGGCCTGGCGGCCACGGAGACCCGGGACCAGAACCGCGGCGGAGTCTTCGGCGCGGTGTTCAGCGCGCGGGCGCTGGCCCACTCGCTGGGCGCGATGCTCGGCGGAACGCTCGCTCCCCTGTTCGGGATCCGCGGACTGTTCCTGGTCGCCGGCGGGGCGGTCGCCCTCGGCGTGGCCCTGCGCCTCGCGAGCCGAGGTCGGCCCGAGCCCGGCTTCTAGGCCGCGAGCTTGGCCTCGATCTCGTCCGGCGTGTCCGCCATCCGCTCGCGGATGCGGTCGAAGTCCTCCGCGCAGATCTCGAAGGCCTCGACGATCGCCGGGTCGAACTGGCGCCCGGACTGCTCGCGCAGGAACGCGACGGTCTCATCGTGCGTCCAGGGGCTGCGGAAGGGGCGCCAGGTCGTGAGCGCGTCGTAGCAGTCGGCGACGGCGACGATGCGCGCCGCGAGCGGGATCTCCGCGCCCGTCAGGCCGCGCGGGTAGCCGGTCCCGTCCCAGCGCTCGTGGTGCGCCCAGGCGATCTCGTGCGCCATGCGGAGCACGCTGGTCTCGCTCGTGTTCTCCATCACGTTGCGCAGCGTGCGCGCACCGATGGTCGTGTGCTTGCGCATCACCTCCCACTCGGCCTGCGTGAGCGGACCGGGCTTGAGCAGGATCGAGTCGGGGATCCCGACCTTGCCGATGTCGTGCAGCGGAGCCGCAGCGCACAGCTCGCGCACGTAGACGTCGTCGATCGTGGCCTGGAAGCGGGGCTGCGTGCGCATCTCGCGCGCGAGGAGCCCGCTGTAGAGGCGCAGGCGCTCCAGGTGCTTGCTGGTCTCGTCGTCGCGGTGCTCCGCCAGGCGCTCGAGCGCACAGAGCGTCGTGTCGTTCGCGAGGTCACGAGCGCGCAGCGCGATCAGCTGGCTGGCCGCGATGGCTCCGACGCAGGCCAGGGACGAGAGGATCTCGCGATCGCTCTCGTCGAGCGGGATCCCCTCCTTGGTGCGGGCCGCGACGCGGATCGTGCCGATGGTCTCCTCGAGCGACTGGATGGTCTCCTCGTGGACCTCACGGGGCAGCTCGCCTCCGCGGAGGGTCTGTGCGCGCAGTCCGTCGTTCGGATCCTCGAGGACCACCTCCACCGGCCGCGAGGAGAGCAGCCGCGAGGCGCTCGAGGCGGTCTGCTGGGCGACGTCGTCGAGGGAGCGGGTCCGCGCCAGGTCCAGCGCGAAGCGCTGCAGTCCGCGCATGCGTCCGATCTGGCTCGCGAGCCGGTGCTCGAGCGACTCCGTCAGCGCCAGCAGCGACTCGCGGGAGAACTGCAGCTGCTCCGTCAGCACCCGTTCCTCGTGCAGCCGGTCGAACCGCTCCATGGCGGCCTCGACCACGTCGAGGATCTCCTGCGGGCGGAAGGGCTTCTGGATGAACCGGAAGATCGCGCCCTCGTGCAGCGCCTCGATCGCGAGCTCGAGGTTCGCGTAGCCGGTCATCATCACGCGGACCGTGTCGGGCCAGCCGCGCCGCATGTGGGCGAGCAGCTCGGTACCGTTCATGCCCGGCATGCCCTGGTCCGTGAGGACGACGGCGAACGGTCCTTCTTCACGGCAGAGCTCGAGGGCCTCGGCCCCGGACTCGGCCGTGTGGACCTCGTAGGCATCCGCGAGGATGTGACGGAATCCGACCAGGATGTCCGCCATGTCGTCGACGACCAGGATCTTGTGCTTCAAGGTGCCGCCCGAGGCAGGTTTGGAGAGGGAGGGAGGGCGAGCGGCTCCTTATGTCGAGCGTCCTCGACGCGCGCTTGAGGGTCCAGACGGCGAAGACGCCCCCGGACGCCCGGTTCTCAGTTGCGATATCCCTGCAAAGGCGCGGGAATCCGGCCTCCTCGGGCCGCGAGGATCTTGCAGCCCGCCATTCCCGTGTCCTGGACGATCGCGGTGCCCAGCAGGCCGCCCCACTCGACGGTCTCCCCCGGCCCCTTGCCGGGGACCGGGAGGATGCGCACCGCCGTCGTCTTCTGGTTGACCATCCCGATCGCCATCTCGTCGGCGATGATCCCGACCAGGGTCGAGGCCGGCGTGTCGCCGGGGACCGCGACCATGTCGAGGCCGACCGAGCAGACGGTGGTCATCGCCTCGAGCTTCGCGAGGCTGAGCGCCCCCTCCTTCACCGCGCGGATCATGCCCTCGTCCTCGGACACCGGGATGAACGCGCCGGACAGGCCGCCCACGCTGGAAGACGCCATCGCGCCTCCCTTCTTCACCGCGTCGGTCAAGAGCGCGAGCGCGGCGGTCGTCCCGTTGCCCCCCGCGCGGTCGACGCCCATCAGCTCGAGGATGTCCGCGACCGAGTCGCCGATCGCCGGTGTCGGCGCCAGGCTGACGTCGACGATCCCGAAGGTCGTCCCCAGCCGACGCGCGGCCTCCCGCCCGACGAGCTCGCCCATGCGCGTGACCTTGAACGCGGTGCGCTTGATGGTCTCCGCCACGGCCAACAGGTCGGCGTCCGGCCCGAGCCGCGCGAGCGCCGAGCGGACCACGCCGGGACCGGAGACGCCCACGTTGAGCACCGTCTCGGGCTCGCCGACGCCGATGTGCGCGCCGGCGACGAACGGGTTGTCCTGCACGGGGTTGGAGAAGCACACGAGCTTCGCGCAGGCGAGACCGCCGTCCTCCTTCGTCAGCGCCGCCGCCTCGAGGACCGCGTCGGCGAACAGGCCGACGGCGTCCATGTTGATGCCGCTGCGCGTGCTGGCGAGCGCGACGGATGCGCAAACGTGGTCCGTCTGGGCGAGCGCCCTCGGAATCGAGTCGAACAGCGCGCGATCCGCGTTCGTGAAGCCCTTGTCGACGTAGGCGCTAAAGCCGCCGATGAAGTCGACGCCGACCTCCTTGGCCGCTGCGTCCATCGCGCGAGCGAAGGGCACCAGGTCGCTCGAGCCGCTGGCCGCCGCGACCCAGGCGATCGGAGTGACCGCGATGCGCTTGTTCACGATCGGGACGCCGTAGTCGCCGCTGATCTCGTCGGCGACCTGCGTCAGCTCACGGCCGTGGTGCACGACCTTCGCGTAGACCTTCTCGCAGGCGCTCTCGAGGTCCGGGTCGGCGCAGTCGAAGAGCGAGATGCCGAGCGTCTCGAGCTCGACCATACGCACGGTCTCGAGGATCTCGCGGTCGGAGAAGCTCATCGCGGATCAGACCCGGTGCATGAAACGGAACACGCGCTCGTTCATCACGCGAATCGCGAAGTCGTCCGGGCAGCTCATGCACTCGAGCGTCGTCTTGAAGTGGTCGAAGCCACCGGACACCTCTCCGAGGTCGACGGTGAGGATCATGTGGAAGTAGCCGCCCACGACCTTCTGCGACACGTCGTGCACGTTCGCGTTCAGGTTGGCCACGGCCGCGGTGATCTCCGCGAGCACGCCGGGGCGGTTCCGGCCCACGGCGGTCACGATCGCGCTGCTCGCGAGCTGCGGGTTGTCCTGGGGCTCCGGCAGGTGAGGGAGCGCGGTGGACGCGCGCGCGGCGTCGGGACCGCGGTCGGGAGTCGGCTCGCTCCAGGCGCCGGCGCC
>CAZDYS010000481.1:0-3577 GCA_964509445.1 uncultured Planctomycetaceae bacterium | reverse complement strand
CCATGTCCTCGTCGTAGAACATGTCGATGCCGGCGCGCGCGTCGGCCAGGTACAGCCGCGCGCGGTCGTCGGTGCCGTCGTTGCGCAGCACGACGTCGTAGCAGGCGGCGGCGTCGGAGTCGCGCCCGAGGTCCTCGTAGAGCACGCCCAGGTTCATCAGCGCGTGCTTGTCCATCGAGCCGAGGTCGAGCAGCGCCTCGTAGAGCTCGAGCGACAGGTCGTCGAGTCCCCAGCGGTTCGCCAGGTGCCCGAAGCGCAGGAGCAGCGCGTGGTGGTCCGGCTCGGACGCGCGGCCCGCCTCGTAGTGCTCGACGGCGGACTCCCAGTCGCGCACCAGCTCGGCGGCGCGGCCCAGCAGGTAGCGACCGTCCGACGTGTCGGCGAAGCCGTTCGGCGCGGCGCGCACCTTGGCCTCGACCTCGGCGGCGATCTCCTCGATGCGCGAGTCGTCCTCCGCGTAGGCGGACTCCAGCTCGGCCTCGATCAGACCGGCGCGCGGACGCGGGTGCCCGGCGTGGGCCTCCGTCAGGCGACGGAAGATCGTGATCGCCTCCGCGTGACGGCCGAGGGCCATGAGCGCGCGAGCGCGCGTGTAGGCCGCGGTGACCGCCTCCGGGCTGGTCGTGTCGGAGTCGAAGGCCGCCAGCTCGTCGGCGCAGCGTGCGTAGTCCGCCAGCATCCAGAAGCCGAGGCCGCGGCGACGACCCTCGTCTCCGCTGGTCCCCATCTCCTCGAGGCTGCGCCGGAACGCCTGCTTCGTGTCGAGCGATTGGAACACGAGCCCGCGACCCTTCTCGAGGTCGGTGAAGGTCAGCGTGTCGGTGGTCTGGAGGTCGAAGCTCGGCTGCTCGGCGACCGCCGTGGCGGAGGCCTCGACGGGCGTCGAGTCGGACGGGATCTCGGTGGGTTCGAACGTCATCTAGAGGTGCGTTGCCGCGTCGCTAGGGCCTGGGAAAGGGGCAAAGAGAATAGGAGTGCTCCGGGGGGGAGTCAAATCGCCCGGACGCGGTCCCATGGCCCGGAACGGCTGCCGTCGCGTTCCGGCGCTGGAGCCTTGGAACGGCGTGCCCGATCCCTAGGCTGGCTCCAGGCTGGCGGGTTCCGCGCCGCGGAGCCGCTCCCCACCTCCCGCTCCTCATGGCCCGCACCTCATGGACTGCATCTTCTGCCAGATCGTCGCCGGGGAGATCCCCTGCGACCGGGTCGACGAGACCGACGACGTGCTCGTCTTCCGGGACATCGCTCCCCAGGCCCCGACCCATCTGCTCGTGATCCCCAAGCAGCACGTGACGAGCCTCGCCGAGCTCGAGGACGAGGCCCTGGGCGGCAAGCTCCTCCTGGCCGCCGCGGGGAACGCGCGGCGGGAGGGCCTGGACCAGGGCTGGCGCCTGATCACGAACATCGGAGCGGACGGGGGGCAAGAGGTCCACCACCTGCACTTCCACGTCGTCGGAGGGCATGCGCTCGGGCGCATGCTGCAGCGCTGATGGACGTCCTGGTCCTCGAAGGCAACGGGCCGCTCGAAGGAGCCGTCCGCACGAAGGGCGCCAAGAACGCGGTGCTCTCCCTCCTGACGGCGGCGATCCTCACGGAGGAGGAGCTCGTCGTCGAGAACGTCCCGGAGCTGGCCGACGTCGGCACGATGCTCGGCATCCTGGAGGAGCTGGGCGGGACCGTCGGTCGCCCCGGACCGGGCCGCGTGTCGGTCGAGATGCGCACGATCCCGGAGCCGGTCGCGCCCTGGGACCTGGTGCGCAAGATGCGCGCGTCCTTCGAGGTGCTCGGCCCCATGCTCGCGCGCTGCGGCAAGGCCCAGGTCAGCTACCCGGGCGGCTGCCTGCTCGGTCTGCGGCCGGTAGACATCCACCTCAAGGGCCTCGAGGCGCTCGGCGCGCGGATCACGACCGAGAGCGGCTACGTGCTCGCGGAGGCGCCGCCCGGCGGCCTGCGCGGCGCGGAGGTGTACCTCGGCACCCCCTTCGGCTCCTCCGTGGGGGCGACGCGCAACGTGCTCATGGCGGCGGTGCTCGCGCGCGGGACGACCGTGCTGCACGGCGCCGCCTGCGAGCCGGAGATCGTCGACCTGGCCCAGTGCCTCATCAAGATGGGCGCGCGCATCCTGGGGGCCGGCTCGCCGACGCTGGTGATCGAAGGCGTCGAGCGGCTCGGCGGGACGAACCACGCGGTGATCCCGGACCGGATCGAGGCCGGGACCTTCGTCGCCGCCGGCGCGATCACCGGCGGCCGGGTGCGGGTCGAACACTGCCGTCCGGAGCACCTGACCGCGTTCCTGGACGCGCTGCATCAGGCGGGCTGCGCGGTGGAGCGCGGCAACGACTGGCTCGAGACCCAGCCTCGCGGTCCTTCGGAGCTCCTGCGCGCCACGGACGTCACGACGCAGCCCTACCCGGGCTTCCCGACCGACCTGCAGGCCCAGTGGGTGCGCCCGATGACGCTGGCCGACGGGATCAGCGTGGTCACCGAACGGATCTTCGCGGACCGGTACATGCACCTGGCGGAGCTGGCGCGCCTCGGTGCGCACGTGCGTCGCCAGGGCTCCACGGCGATCGTGGAGGGAACCCGCGAGCTCAGCGGAGCGCACCTGATGGCGTCGGACTGCGCGCCTCGGCCGCACTGGTCCTCGCCGGTCTGGTCGCCCGCGGTACGACGGAGGTTCACCGCGTGTATCACATCGATCGCGGCTACGAGCGGATCGAGGAGCGGCTGGGCGCGCTCGGCGCCTCGATCCGACGGCGCTCCGAGTGACCCCGATGGGGGCGCGCCGCGCGGAGAGGCGCCCGGGAAAAAGAGCGGCCGGCTCGGTCCCCCCTGCGGAACCGAACCGGCCTGGGCTCACGGCGCACCGTGAAGCCTGGTGATCATGCTTCCCTTCGTCTCCCCTACGACGCCGGACGCCGGTCTCGAACGGAAACTGCGAAAAACCTCGCGCCGTGCGGAAGCGCGGCGGAATCCATCGGGTCCCCCGGCGCCATCCGGTAGGATCTCGCCGCCGTGTTCGAAAACCTCACCCAAAGACTCTCCAAGGCCTTCGGCGGGCTGCGCGGTCCGCGCGGCCTGAGTGAAGAGAACGTAGCCGAGGGCCTGCGCGCGGTCCGCACCGCCCTGCTCGAGGCGGACGTCCAGTTCCAGCTCGCGCGGGACTTCACCGAGCGCGTCCAGGAGCGGGTCGTCGGCCAGCAGCTGGTGGAGGGCGTCGACCCGTCCCAGCAGTTCGTGCACGCCGTGCACGAGGAGCTGGTCGAGCTCATGGGACCGGAGGGAGCGCGGCTCACCTTCGCCAAGAGCGGACCGACCGTGATCCTGCTCGCGGGTCTGCAGGGCGCCGGCAAGACGACCACCTGCGGCAAGCTCGCGAAGCGGCTGCGGGACAAGGAGGGGCGGCGGCCCCTGATGGTGGCGGCGGACATCAAGCGTCCGGCGGCGGTCGAGCAGCTCAAGGTGCTCGGCAGGCAGCTCGACATCCCCGTGTTCCACGCCGAGGGGAGGAGCGCCCCGGAGGTCTGTGCGGCGGGCCTCGCCGCGGCCCGGGCCCAGGGGGCGGACGTCGTCCTCCTGG
>CAZDYS010000480.1:0-3582 GCA_964509445.1 uncultured Planctomycetaceae bacterium | reverse complement strand
CCCACCGCTCTGCTTCTTGTGGCGGTGGTGCCCCTCGGAGGCCTTGGTGACGGTCTCCTTGTAGGCGATGCGCGGGAGCGAGGTGTTGATCTCGACGCCGTAGCGACGCTTGAGGCGCGACTCGATCACCGTGAGGTGCAGCTCGCTCATGCCGTGGGCGACGAGCTGGTGGGTGTCCTGGTCGTGCTCGATGTGGAAGGTCGGGTCCTCGGCCTCGAGCTTGTGCAGGGCCTGCCCGATCTTCTGCTCGTCGGCGCGGCTCTTGGGTTCGATCGCCCGCGCCACCATCGGCGTGGGGAGACGCGGCACGTCGATCGTGGCGACCTCGGAGCCGGCCGTTCCGAAGGAGGCGCCCCAGCCGAGCTCCTCGACCTTGGAGAACGCGGCGATGTCCCCCGCACCGATCGCGTCGACCGTGTCGCGGTTCTTGCCGCCCATCGAGTGGAACAGGCCGCCCATCTTCTCGCCCTTGCCCTCGCCGAGGACGTCGGACGCGGAGAGCGAGCCCTGCAGGATCCGCGCGAGGCAGATCTTGCCGACGTGCGGGTCGCTCTTGACGTTGAACACGACGCCGAGCAGCGGGCCGTCGGCCTGGTTCGGAACGGGCTCGTCGTTCGCCTGGAAGAAGTGCTTCGTGACCGGGCTGGGGGCGAACTCACCGAGCCAGGAGAGGACCTCCGCGAGCCCCACGTCCGAGGCCGGGTTGCAGCACAGGACCGGAATGAGAGCGCCCTGGGCGATCGCGTTCGGCATCTCGCGGTGCAGCACGTCGTCGGAGAGCTTCTCCGTGTCGAGGTACTCCATCACGATCTCCTCGTCCTCGCAGGCGTCCATCACCCGGTCGCACAGGCGCTTCTTCCAGTCGGCGCCGCAGTCGGTGGAGACGCTCGAGAACCCGGACCCGCTCTGGTCGGGAACCAGGACGGGGACGCAGATCTCGCCGACCTTCTCGCGCAGGGACGCGACGACCTCGTCGAAGTCGGCGTTCTCCCCGTCCACGTGGGTGACGACGATGGCGCGCCCGCGGCCGAGCTTGTCCGCCTCCTTCAGCTTGTTGCGCAGGTTGAAGGTCACGCCGCTGCCGCAGCTGACGACGCCGACGGTGAGCTCGGTCCCGAACATGGCCGACTGGCAGTCGGCGAGGAACTCCGGGTACCCCGGCGTGTCGATCAGGTTCCAGCGAACCCCGTCCTTCTCCGCGTGCACCGCGGCGAGCTGCAGGGTGTGCTGGCGGTCCTGCTCCTCCGGCTCCGTGTCGCAGATCGAGGTCTTGTCGGCGACGGATCCCTTCCGGTCGGAAGCTCCCAGAGCGTGGGCCATGGCGTCCACCAGCGTCGTCTTGCCGGAGGAAGGGTGACCGACGAAGGCGATGTTCCGAAGGTTCGCGAGTTCCGAGCTCATGGATGGGTCCTGGCCGGGCGACCGACCTCTTCGCGAGAGGTCTCAGGGGTGGGTGTGGGAGGAAAAAATGGCGGCTCGGCATCGTAGCAGGAGGGCCCTGGATGGCAAGGAGGGCCGAAAACGCGAAGAGCGCGTCCAGCGGCGAGCGTGAACGGCTCGCGCGCGGAACGCGCTCTCTCGAAGGAGGCCGCGCGCCCGGAGAGGAGCGCGGCGCGGGGCGGACGGACCTAGCGGTGCACGACGATCTCGACGCGACGGTTGCGCGCCTTCGTGCCCGAGTCCGAGCCTTCGGCCAGCGGTGCGTACTGACCGTGTCCGGCCACGACGCAGCTGTCGTCGTCGACGCCGCAGCTCTCCACCAAGTAGTGGAGCACGGCCATCGCGCGCGCGACGGAGAGGTCCCGGTTGGTCCCCCACTTCGACTTGCGGATCGGGTCGGAGTCGGTGTGCCCCTCGATCCAGTAGGTGCCGTCGGGGTAGTCCGCCGCGAGCGTGCGGGCGACCGTCTGCAGGGCGCTCTTGCCCTCCTTCTTGAGCTCCGCCTTCCCGGACGAGAACGTGATCGACGACGGGATCGAGATCACGAAGTTGCCGCCCTGGGTGCGGTAGTCGATGCCGAGCTCGTCGAGCTCGCCGTAGCTCTTCGCCTCGGGGGTGTCGGTGAGGCGCTGGCTCGCTTCCGCGAGCTGGACCTCGTAGGACTCGTTCTGCATGCGCAGTTGGCGGTTCTCCTTGCGGAGCTGCACACGCTCTTCGCGCAGGTTGCGAACCTCGTCCTGGTATTCCATCAACTCCTGCTGCGTGGCGCAGCCGGTCGACAGGAGCACGAGGCCAGCCCATGCCAACGCGGCACGGAACCTCTTCGTGGATGCTGACATGGAGTGTTCCTCGGTTGCGAGCGAAGCCAGCGGACTTCGCTTCCACTCGTTGACGCTAGTACAGGAGCCCGTTCCAGAGCTCGATGACATGATTCCAACCGAGCAGGACGATTCCAATCCCGATCCCCAGATAAGGGCCGAACGGGAGGTAGCGCCCCTGGATCCGCGCGACCCGTAGCGAGCTCGCCACGGACCGCCGAGAGCCGCGCCTCCGAACGCGGGCCCGCAGGAACAGGAACCAGCGCAGCATGTTCGCGACCCCGGCGACGGAGCCGACCAGGGAAGCGATCAGGAGCGCGACCAGCGCCCCCCCCGGACCGACGAATCCCCCGCCGGCGCCCAGGAGCTTCACGTCGCCGAAGCCCATGGCGTCCTTCCGGAACAGCTTGGTCCCGAGGAACCCGATCGCGTAGAGGACGCCGCTCCCGGTCGCGATCCCGACCAGGGAGGCCAGGGCCGCCGCGATGCGGTCGACCTCGCCCTCCGCGAAGGTCGCGGCCAGGGCGGTGTCGGCGTGGAGCGCGGGCACCGCGAAGGAGAGCAGGGGCGCGACCAGCATGCCGCCGATCGACACCTGGTCGGGGATCTCGAAGTGCGCGAAGTCGACGAAGGTCGCGACCACCAGGGCCGAGAGCACGAGGATCCACACCAGGGCGAGCCCCCAGGCGACCGCCGCGGGCGCCTCGCCGAACGGGGCGACCCAGGCGGCCAGCGCCCACAGCGCCGCCGTCAGGAGCTCGACCAGCGGGTACCGCCACGGGATGCGCCAGCCGCACTGGCGGCAGCGACCCCGCAGGAGCAGCCAGCTGAGGACCGGCAGGTTGTCCTTCCAGGTCAGCTCGTAGCCGCAGCTCGGGCACTGGGAGCGCACGGGCTTCGAGATCGTCTGCTCCTCGTAGGGATAGCGATGGATGCAGACGTTGAGGAACGAGCCGATGCACAGGCCGAAGGCGCCGAAGAAGACCGGCAGGAGAACGGGGGGCACGTCCACGCTCTGGATTTCGGACACTGCCGCGGGGCAAGTCCAGCCCAAACGACGTTCAGCGCGGCACGTCCCAGGACAAGGTGACCGCGTCGATGCGCGGCGGGACCCAGGCCTCGCCGCCGCCGACCGGCATCTCGAGCTCGACCAGGAGCTGGACCGCCTCGCAGCCGGTCAACAGCGCGAGGTCGTCGACGAAGCTGAAGCGATCCGGCTCCCCCCCCACGGCCCGCTCGCGGAGCCCGCGGTAGAGCACGCGCGCGGCGCCCCCGCCGGCCTCGATCCGGGCGCGGCCGGTGTGCCAGGCGGCGACGCCGTCCT